>JAAFJZ010000041.1:759-11577 GCA_013298205.1 Cytophagales bacterium | reverse complement strand
AATGCGCTCTACAGCTGAAGCCAAAGGAAGAAATCCTAGATTGGCAGAAGCAATGGTAGATCAAGATATAAAAATAGATAGCTCAATCAAAAAAGATGGAAAAGTTCTTACGTTCACTTTAGAAGAAGCAATAAAATATGGTTTTTGTGAGGCTGAAGCTAAGAATATAGAAGAAATTTTAGCTATTAATAAAATAAAGGAATATAAACTTAGTCGTTTTTCACTAAGTTGGACCGAAGTACTAATTTCAAAGTTTTTAAATCCATATGTAAGCTCAATATTGATTTTAATTATGCTGGGAGGTATTTATTATGAATTGCAAAGCCCAGGAATTGGTTTTCCTTTAATTGCAGCCATCCTTGCCGCAATTTGTTACTTTATGCCTTATTATTTAAACGGTTTGGCTGCAAATTGGGAAATTATTTTGTTTCTAGTGGGTATCATTTTAATTGGATTGGAGCTTTTTGTTATTCCTGGTTTTGGAATTACGGGAATTACGGGAATAGCATTTTTTTGTATTGCATTGGTATTGATGATGTTAAACAACATAGGTTTAGATTTTGATTTGGTTAATTCAGGTTCAATTAAAGCTGCACTATTGGCAGTTTCTTTTGGTGTTATTTGTTCATTAGGACTGGTAATTTTTACTGGAGGAAGAATAGCAGATGGAAGAATGTTTAAAAAAATGGCTTTACATCAAGTAATAAAACAAGAAAATGAAGCAGGAACAGCCAATCCCAAAACCATCTCACGTAACTCTCTTTTAGGTCAATTTGCTATTGCATTTACAGACTTAAAGCCTGGAGGTAAAATATTTTTTGAAGATCAAGTAATTGAAGCAGTCTCCATCGGTGAATATATTAATAAAGATGAAAAAATATTGATCTTAGATTTTGAAATGGGAACAGCAAAAGTAAAAAAAGCATAAGAACAATAGCTTAAATCAATTCTTTATACATTTTGATTTCCATAACTATATATAAATCAACACATAAAGAGCTTTGGAATGATTTTGTAAATCAATCTGCCAATGGTACTTTTTTATTTAATCGTGATTTTATGGATTACCATAAAGATCGATTTGATGATTTTTCTTTACTTTTCTTTCAAAATGATATTTTATTAGCCGTTCTTCCAGCGCATCGTATTGATAATGCACTTTTTTCGCACTGGGGCTTGAGTTATGGCGGATTTGTACTATCCAAAAAGGTTAAAACCCTACTTTTTACACAAATTTTTGATGTTTTTTTAAGGTTTCTGCAAGAAAACAATTTTCTTAGATACCTAGTAAAACCAATCCCTGAAATTTACCAAAAACAAAAATCTTTATATGAAAGCTTTTTTTATTTAAAATATGGATTTACTATCATTTCTTCAGATGCAAACTATGTTTTAGATATTCAAAATGATATTGAATTTCAAACCAGAAAAAAAAGGAACATTCAAAAAGCAATTAGCCAAAATCTTTTCGTGACTAAAAGTAATAAATATGAAGAATTTTGGAATAATATTCTTGTAGAAAATCTCAAAAATGCACACCAAGTCAATCCCACACATACAGCGCAAGAAATAGAGTTATTAGCTCAAAAATTTAAAAATAACATTGATTTTTACACCGTAAATGACAAAAATAATAGAGTTATAGCAGGAACAGTGCTTTTTTTGAACTCCAATGTTGTTCATGCCCAGTATATTGCTGCAAATGAAACGGGTAAAAATCTTGGTGCATTAGACTTTTTATTTGAAAACCTAATTCAGGAATATAAATCTGAATATCATTATTTTAGTTTCGGCATTTCAAGCTTTAACCAAGGGAAAAGCCTTAATCTTGGGCTTGCGGAATGGAAAGAAGGTTTTGGTGCTTTTTTAGTTTCAAATTTTACTTGGGAGTTCAACATTATCTAATAACTTCGAAAACTAATTTTTAATTTCCCTTGGCGATTAGCATAAATTAATCGATTTTTTTAAATCTATAGAACCCTTTAAGTTATTGTACATTTTATAAAAAATATATGATAAAATAAAGAAATTAAAAAAAAACAAAGAAATTTCAAATATTTTTCAACTTCATTTACTGCCTCATTATCAAGTAGAAAACTAAATTTACCTTTTCCACAAAAATGATTTCAAAATATTGATAATCAAATATTTATATATTTTAAATTAAAAATTTTATTTAAAATTACATCAAGCTTTTTTTACAAAGTCAAAATTGGAATTCAAAATTAAATTGCGATATTTGTAATCACAAGGAAAAAGCTCTTCATATCTACAAACACACTTTTTCTTTTGAAAAAAAACGTTGCTTTTAGTCTATAGTTTGTTTTAAAAATATAATAACATGAGTCAATTACTACCTGAACCAATTTTAGTAACAAACAACCAAAGGTTTGTTCTTTTTCCTATTGAACATGATGATATTTGGAAAATGTATAAGGATGCCGTAGCCAGTTTTTGGACTACGGAAGAAATCGATTTAACAACCGATTTGAGCGATTGGAAAAAGTTAAATGAAGGTGAAAAGCATTTTATTTCTCATGTTTTGGCTTTTTTTGCTGCTAGCGATGGAATAGTAAATGAAAATTTGGCTATAAATTTCCTAAACTCAGTTCAGTATGCCGAAGCAAAATGTTTTTATGGCTACCAAATTATGATGGAAAATATCCATTCTGAAACCTATTCATTACTCATAGATACATACATTAAGAACGGCAAAGAAAAAGATCGTTTATTTAATGCCATAGATACTGTGCCTTGTGTAGCTAAAAAAGCGCAATGGGCTTTAAAATGGATTGATAATGGAAGTTTTGTAGAAAGATTAATTGCTTTTGCAGCGGTAGAAGGCATATTTTTTTCAGGTAGTTTTTGTTCTATATTTTGGCTTAAAAAACGTGGTTTAATGCCAGGTTTGAGCTTTTCAAATGAACTAATATCTCGTGATGAAGGTTTACATTGTGATTTCGCTTGTTTACTCTACAGAAATCATATTGTAAATAAACTAAGCCAAGAAAAAGTTTATGAAATGATTCTTGACGCTGTAAGTATTGAAAAAGAATTTGTTGTAAATGCCATTCCCGTAGATTTAATAGGAATGAATGTTCGTTTGATGTCGCAATATGTAGAGTTTGTAGCTGATAGACTTTTGATTTCATTGGGATATTCCAAACATTTCAATGCAAGCATTTGATTTTATGGAATTGATTTCATTAGAAAACAAAACCAATTTCTTTGAAAAAAGAGTGGCAGAATACAAAAAAGCAGGTGTGAATACAGAAAAGAAAGAGAAACAAAAATTTAGCTTAGAAGAAGATTTTTAATTGTAAGATAGTCATATATAGAAGGAAAAGAGATATTAAAATTGTTTAAAATATAAAGTTATGTTAGTTATTAAAAGAGACGGAAGAAGAGAAACCGTAAAATTTGACAAAATCACCGCTAGAATTGAAAAGTTAGTTTATGGCCTAGACACACGTTTTGTTACTCCAGTAGATGTAGCCAAAAAAGTGATTGATGGTATTTTCGATGGAATCACTACGGTAGAATTGGATAATTTAGCTGCTGAAATAGCAGCCTCTCTTACAACCAAACATCCCGACTACGCTCAGCTTGCAGCTAGAATTGCAATATCAAACTTACATAAAGAAACCAGCAAATCTTTTTCAAATACCATGAAAAGGCTTTACACGTATGAAGATCCCAAAACTGGTGAAAATGCGTCTTTGATTGCTAAAGAAGTGTACGAAGTAATCAGAAAAAATGCAGCTTTACTTGACTCTACCATTATATATGATAGAGATTTCACTTATGATTATTTCGGATTCAAAACCCTTGAAAAATCATATTTGCTAAAAGTTGAAGGTAAAGTAATCGAGCGTCCACAACACATGCTCATGCGAGTAGCTGTGGGCATTCACCAACATGATATAGAAAAAGTTGTTAGCACTTACCATTTGCTTTCTGAAAAATGGTACACACACGCTACACCTACACTTTTCAATGCAGGCACTCCAAAGCCACAACTTTCTTCTTGCTTCTTGCTTACGATGAAAGATGATAGCATAGACGGGATATATGATACACTCAAACAATGTGCCAAAATATCTCAATCGGCTGGAGGCATAGGTTTGAGTATCAGCAATATAAGAGCTACTGGCTCATACATAAAAGGCACAAATGGAACTTCTAACGGAATTATTCCTATGCTTCGTGTGTTTAACGATACAGCCAAATACGTAGATCAAGGAGGCGGAAAAAGAAAGGGTGCTTTTGCGATTTACCTTGAACCTTGGCATGCAGATATATTTGAGTGGTTGGAATTAAGAAAAAATCATGGCAAAGAAGAAATGCGAGCAAGAGATCTTTTTTATGCCCTTTGGACACCAGATTTATTCATGAAACGAGTGGAAAGCAATGGCGATTGGTCTTTATTTTGTCCACAAGAAGCGCCAGGCTTGGTAGATGTGCATGGGGATGAGTTTGATAAATTATATTTAAAATACGAAAAAGAAGGCAGAGCAAGGAAAACGGTTAAAGCCCAAGATTTATGGTTTGAAATTATCGAATCTCAAATCGAGACAGGTACGCCCTATATGCTTTTCAAAGATGCGGCAAATAAAAAGTCTAATCAAAAAAATCTTGGCACTATCAAATCAAGTAATCTTTGTACTGAGATAATAGAATATACATCAGCAGATGAAATTGCTGTGTGTAATTTAGCTTCAATTTCATTGCCTAAGTTTGTTCAAAATGGTGTTTTTGACCATAACAAACTTTATGAAGTGGCTTATACCGTAACCAAAAATTTGAATAAAATCATTGACATCAATTATTATCCTGTAATTGAGGCCGAAAATAGCAATAAAAGACACAGACCGATTGGCATAGGAATACAAGGTTTGGCAGATACTTTTATGTTGATGAAAATGCCATTTGATTCTGAACCAGCAAAACTTACAAACAAAGAAATTTTTGAAACCATTTATTTTGCTGCCATGACGGCTTCAAAAGATTTGGCTATTGCAGAAGGTCCATACCAAACCTATGCTGGCTCTCCTGTTTCAAAAGGAATATTTCAGTTTGATATGTGGGGCGTTACTCCAGAATCTAATCGTTGGGATTGGATGAAACTGAAACAAGAAGTAAAAAAACATGGCGTAAGAAATTCATTGCTTTTAGCACCTATGCCTACTGCTTCTACAGCTCAAATACTAGGAAATAATGAAAGTTTTGAGCCTTACACTTCCAATTTATATAAAAGAGAAGTGCTTTCAGGTGCTTTCATGGTGGTAAACAAACATTTATTAAAAGACTTAGTAAACCTTGGTCTTTGGAATGATACCACCAAAACAAAATTAATGGAAGCCAATGGTTCGGTACAAAATATCAATGAAATTCCTGCTGAAATTAAAGAAATTTACAAAACAGTTTGGGAATTAAAACAAAAAACATTGATAGAAATGTCAGCCGATAGAGGGGCTTATATTTGTCAAAGTCAAAGTTTGAATATCTTTATACAAGATCCCAATTTTGCTAAAATGACTTCTATGCATTTCTACACTTGGAAATTAGGTTTAAAAACAGGAATGTATTACCTAAGAACCAAATCGGCAGTAGATGCTATCAAGTTTACAGTAGAAAAACAAGCAGAACCAGCCTTAGTTCCGATTACAGAAAGAGATGAAAAACTCAAAGAAATGGCTTGCTCTTTGGATAATCCTGAAGCTTGTGAAGCTTGTGGATCTTGATTTTATGTGATTAAGCTTTTTGATTCACATTGTAAAAGTCTGTTTTTGAGGTCGTTAAGATTTTAAAAACAGACTTTTTATTTAACTAAAATTGATAAGAATTATTTATCTCCAATATTAACCATGCCAAAATATTATATCATAGCAGGAGAAAGGTCAGGCGATTTGCACGCTGCCAATCTGATGCGGGCTCTTAAAGTTGAGAATCCAAATATTCAGTTCGTTGCTTGGGGTGGAGATGAAATGCAAAAAGTTTCAGGAAATTTGGTAGTTCATTACCGAGAGATGGCTTTTATGGGACTTTGGGAAGTGATAAAAAATATTTTCACCATCGGTCGTTACCTTAATCAATGCAAAAATGACATTTTGAAAGAAAAGCCTGATGCCATGATTTTGGTAGATTATGCAGGATTTAACATGAAAATTGCTGCCTTTGCCAAAAAGAACGGTATAAAAGTTTTCTACTACATTTCTCCAAAAGTTTGGGCTTGGCGTTCATCTCGGGCCTTGAAAGTGAAACAAAAAGTAGATGAAATGTTTGTAATCATGCCATTTGAGAAATCTTTTTATAAGAAATTTGATTTTGATGTGCATTATGTGGGCAATCCTTTGCTGGACGAGATCAAGAAATTTGTGCCTAATCCTAATTTTTTGACAGAAATTGGAATTACAAACGAAAAGCCGATTATAGCTTTATTGCCAGGTAGTAGGCATCAAGAAGTGAGTTATATGTTGGAAATGATGGATAAAATCGCCCAAAAGTATGCCAATCGTTTTACTTTTGTTGTAGCAGGTGTAAATTCCTTGCCCAAAAGTATGTATGACATTTGTAAGCAGAAGCCACATTTGCGCTTAATTTTTGATCAAACATACGATTTGCTTCATGTCGCAAATTCTGCTATTGTTACCTCCGGAACAGCTACCTTAGAAACCTGCCTTTTCAATGTTCCGCAAGTCATGTGTTACAAAACCAGTTGGCTCACCTACGAAATTGGCGTAAGATTGGTAGAAATAGAAATGTTTTCTTTGCCTAATTTGATTGCAGATGAGAAAGTAATAGAAGAGCTTATTCAGCACGAATATAACCTTGAAAATCTTGAAAAATCATTTCTGAATATCGTACAAGGAGTGGGCAGAGATAAAGTAAAAATTGGGTATCAAAAAATATTTAACAGAATAGGTGAAGCTGGGGCTTCAGAAAGAACGGCTAAACTTATTATGCAACTTAGCTAAGCTTTTTGTTCAGCCCTTTGCAAGCGATCATTTATGGCTACACCCAAACTCGTTTGAGGCACTTTTTCGGCAATAATTAAATCGGCATCACTCGCATCGCATTGATGCAAAATATCAAAAAGTCTTGAAGCGGCTTGATTCAAATCTCCTTTTTGAGAAAGATAAAAGTCTGGCACAAAATTTAACTTATCGTTTTTTTCAAAAGCAATAGAAACTATTTTATGTTGTAATTTGTACTCGAGATACAAAGCATTCAAATCGCCCACTATTATTTTTTTTCTAGGAGAATAATGCTGTAAATGTGAGCCTGGGAGTTTTTTTTCAGGACTATTAGCTTCCAAAACTTCCCAATTTTGTTTTTCAAGCTCTTCCTTGCTTATTCCACCTTTGCGGTGCAAAATAATTTGTCTATCATTCAAAATTGATACAATTGACGACTCTATTCCTATTTCACAAGCACCCCCATCTAAAATATAAGGGATTTTGTCTCCCAATTGTTTGGCAACATGATTTGCTTGTGTAGGGCTGATGTAGGTAAACGGATTTGCGCTGGGAGCTGCCAAGGGCAAATCTACTAGCTTGAGCAATTCTATAGCCATAGCATGAGCGGGAAACCGAATAGCCACATCGGGCAAACCAGAAGTAACGATGGCAGGAATAATGTCTTTTTTGGGAAATAAAATCGTAAGTGGACCAGGGCAAAATTGCTCAATAAGCAAAAAGTGTTCTTTTTTTGCGCTCGAAACCAGTTTTTCTAATTGATTGGCATGGTGTAAATGTACAATTAAGGGATCAAAAAAAGGCCTATTTTTGATTTCAAATATTTTGCTTACTGCCTCAGGACGCAAAGCATTGGCAGCCAAGCCATACACAGTTTCAGTAGGGATAGCAATCGGAATTCCTTTTTTTATCCATTCTGCTGCTTCTTCAATATCATTCCCAACAACCGCCATTACATTTTAGAGAGTTCCTCAGATCTCTTTTTGGCAGCTTTCATTCCTTTTTTGATAATTACATCTAAACTTTCATTAGAAAATACATTCAAAGCTGCTTCTGTAGTGCCTCCTTTGGATTTTACATTTTTGATGAGCTCATCAAGGCTTTTATCTGAGGCTTCCATCAAATGATAAGAGCCTATGAGAGTTTGTTTTACGAGCAATGAAGCCATTTCTGCATCTAATCCCATCTCGATTCCTGCATCTATCATATTTTTTACAATAAAATAAAAATACGCTGGTCCACTCCCACTCACGGCTGTTACAGCATCAATTTGATTTTCCTCTTTCGTAAAAATAGCTTTACCTGTAGCGGCAAGAAGAGTTTCTGCGGTCTCGATTGCCGTTTTTGAAGCAGAAAATGTAGTAAAAACAGTAATCCCTTTTCCTAATTGAGCAGGTGTGTTGGGCATGGCCCTAATGATGTTTTTTAGAGGCAAAAACGAAGTTATTTTCTCAAGCTTCACTCCAGCCATTATAGATATAATAATCTGACTTTCAGACAAATATACTTTTATTTCTGAGGCTAAATCTGAAAAATCTTGTGGCTTTACTGCCAAAATCAAGACATCAAAATCTTTAATTTCTTTACCTAAATTCTGTTTGATAGAAAATACTTCCGTTTTTTTTAAAAGCTCGATTTGCTCTTCTTTTTTTTCATAGATTGTAATATCCTCTTTTTTAGCAATATTTTTTAAAATAAAAGATTTGTAATAAGCAGCACCCATATTGCCACCTCCTAATATTGCGATTTTCATTTTTTGTTATTTGTTTAATAGTATATTTTACTGATTTACATTTAGTTAAGTGCAATCGAGCGATTTTTTTAATCAAACCTATTGATTTTTTAAATTAATCCCAAATAAAGATTTTTTCAAATCCATTCTTTTCAGTGTAATTTAATTTAAACGGAAAGAATTTATCTTTTTATTATCTAAGTTTGCTTTGATAATTTTAAATTAAATATGAAAAGTGTATTAGTTAGATTTTATAAAATTCTTTGTTTATTTGGATTTGACCCATTACTTACTTTTCGTTCTTTTAGAAGTTTATTTGTTTATTTAATAGAATATTCACTAATCAAAAAACAAAAAGGTAAAGACACTTTATTTCCTTTTGGTCAAACTTATCCGATTTTGGCAGAAAAATACCTTCAAGCTGGCACAATGAACGGACATTATTTTCATCAAGATCTGTATGTTGCCCAAAAAGTATTTGAGAATAATCCTTTAAAACATTTAGATATTGGTTCCAGAATAGATGGTTTTGTGGCTCATGTGGCGGTATTTAGAAAAATAGAAATCATTGATATTCGCAGTCAAGAAAGTAAAATCGAGAATATTTCATTTAGAAAAGCTGATTTGATGATTTTACCAAAGGATATGATCAGTAGCTATGATTCAATTTCCTCTTTACATGCAATAGAACATTTTGGATTGGGTAGGTATGGCGACCCTATAGATTATTGGGGCTATTTAAAAGCTTTAAATAATATTACTCAAATCCTTCAAACCAAAGGAAAGTTATATTTTTCGGTTCCGATTGGTCCTCAAAGAATTGAGTTTAATGCACAAAGGGTTTTTTCAGTTGTTTACTTAATTGATTTGCTTAGCAAAAATTACAATATTGATTGCTTTTCTTTTGTAGATGATAAAGGTGATTTTTTTGAAAATGTAGAATTAGATAATAAAAATGTTGAAAATAATTTTGGCTGTTACTTTGGGTGTGGCATTTTTGAATTGACTAAAAAATAAATTATATTTTGATATTAGTGAATAAAAAAGTGATTTCTACTCTTTTAAAAGAGCGTATTCACATTAAAATTAGCAGAATGACTCTAAAAAGCAATATTTGGCGGTGCTTGACCTCTTTTTCCTTCCTAAATACAAAATCCCCAAAATCCTTTCATCCTATAAATTCTAATCCAAACAAAATATTCAAAAAAACATTGTTTTCAATTTTTTATTTCTCACCTTGCATATAAATGTACCTAATCTTTAATTTTATGATACAATACAATACAATACAATACAATACAATACAATACAATACAATACAATACAATACATTTTTTGTAAGCACTTTTTAAATCTTACATGTGCGATGGTGTTTTTTATTTCCTCATCCCTTTTCGCACAAATACAGCCTCCTACACAGTTTCAAGGCATTGGAATAGGGACACCCACAAATCCTAGCTTTCTTTTTGATTTAAAAGGTTTGGCTCGCATAGACGGTCAGCTTATTCTTAACAACAACTCCGAAATCTACACTGGCGCAAACGGGCAATGGCGTGTAAGCGACAACAACCACAGAATCACTTTTACCACTTCTACCAGCCCCAACAAATTAGAGTTTCGTGAATGGGGAAATATTGTATTGAACCCAGGTGGCGGAAATGGCAGAAACAGCTTTGTAGCAGATTACAATGGCAATATTGGCATAGGTTTAGGAGTTGATAATACGGGTAATCCTGTACTTCCCAATCCCAACAACAAACTTGAAGTAGAAGGAAATTCAAGTTTTAAAGGCAATTCTTTTTTTGATGGCAATGTAGGTGTGGGTACAAACCCCGACCCAAACCTCAAGCTCGATGTAGCTGGCAATAGCCGGGTAAAAAATGGAGACCTAAAAGTAGAAAATGGAAAAATCACTTTTTTTAATAACGGGATTTCTACTATTTTAGCTAACGATGCGAACCATAGCCTAAACTTCAACCCTACATTAAACCGAACCGAACTTAGAGAATGGGGAGATATCGTACTCAATCCTGGTGGCGGAAGTGGAAGAAATAGTTTCATAGCCGATGCAAACGGAAATTTTGGTATCGGTTTAGGAGCTACAAATGG
>JAAFJZ010000041.1:0-748 GCA_013298205.1 Cytophagales bacterium | reverse complement strand
CAAAATTGTTGGAGAAAGCAACGTAAGTGGAGATGGATACTTTGGAGGGAATGTAAATATTGGCAATACTACCCCCAATTCTAATTTCAAACTAGACATCAATGGCGCAACCCGAATCAAAACAGGAGATTTAAGCTTAGACAATGGCAAAATTGTACTCAATGGAACTCGTAAAGTGATTCAAGGTGGTTTTGATGAAAGCCATTCTATTGATTTGGGTACAGACGAATGGAAATCTTTTGATGACATCAAGCTCAAATCAGGTTATAGATTCCCTACGATTACATCCAGTTCGGTTTCCACTATCTTTTTACATAGATTTGGTAATGTAGGAATAGGAAACGAAAATCCACAAGCCAAACTAGACGTATCGGGAGCGATTCTAGCCACAGGAAGCATAAAAGGTGCAGCCTTTGAAAGTGCAGGAAAAATTAAGGGAGCAAGTTTACAAATCACTGACAATGCACTTGAAGGCGCATTTCTTTCTACCGATGCCGATGGAAATACCTTTTGGAAAGCCCTTCCTGCTATGCCGGGAAGCAGTTTGTGGGAATACACAGGTACTTCATTGGGTTATAATGCCAGCCCTGTAGTCGTAAATGAAATTAGAGCCGAAATAGCCAAAATCCAAACCTTAAGTGCCAGCACCGCACAAATGGCACTAGCCCATGTGCAAAATTTGAGAATAGGCGCACCAAGTACCACCATTACAGGATATGTGCTTACCAAGGGCACAAATGGCACATCC
>JAAFJZ010000409.1 GCA_013298205.1 Cytophagales bacterium | reverse complement strand
AATATATTGGGCTTGATTTTGACTGAAATACTTCTTGTATGACAATTCATCAAAGCCTTTTAAATTAAATTTAACTCGTTTATAACCCATGCACAAATATAAGAAAATATTAACCAAAAGGGAGTAACAATAGCGTTGGCAATTTATTTTCAAGTGTTACTCATAGTCTTTGATTTATAGTCAACATATTCGGACTTTTGCCTCGTGGATGTAAAACTAAAAATAGGTCAACGAATTAAGGAACTCCGAGAAACGGCAACGATGTCGCAGAAGGATTTGTCTTTTGCTGCTGACTTAGATAGAAGTTATATCGCAAGTGTCGAGAATGGGCAAAGAAATATTTCTATTGTAAACATCGAAAAAATCGCCACGGCACTTGGCGTAACTCTAAAAGAATTTTTTAACAATGTCGAATTTGATAACGCTGCAAAACGCACTAAACGAAATTAAGAAGTCCATTGAGGCTGCAATTAAAAGCAACGGAACTGAAGGTAAAAATAATCTTATCAGAAGTCAAAAGCCTATTAAATTGTTACACGAGGTCGTAAAGTCCGAATTGTTGCGAAATAAAGTAAACTCTAATTTGTTAAATCCTCCCGCTGGTCAGTCGCACGGAGAATTGTCATTGGCTGGCTTTTTCAAAAAGAAAGACCAGGATATTTGTATTGTGCCAAACAATGTAAAACCTAAAAAAGAAACATTGAACTTTCAAGGTATTCTTTATGGACAAGAAGATAAATTCGGTTTTGATTTTACTGAAAAAACCTTGTCTATCAATGTTCGTAGCCAATTGAGTAGTTCTTCAAAAAACTTCGATACACTTTATGAAAGAACATTTGCAGAAGCATTGAATTTACATTTGCGTTGTCCGAAAATGGTCTTGGGCGAATTTTATATGATTGCTGTCAATGAATATGATAGCACAGGTGCAAACAATAAGGAAATTAAATACAAAAACGTAAAAGGTGTAGCCAAACATATTGAAAAGTATTTGCTTTCGTTTGCTGCTGTCAATAACCGTAAATCAATTACTGATGACCATTTCAAATATGAAAGAGTTTGTTTATTGATAGTAGATTTTAGCAAGAAAATTCCAAAGGTTTATAATACTAATGAGGAATTGAAGAAGGATAATTTACTTCCCGAAAAATCTATTGCCACAATTAAAAACTTGAACTTTCCAAGTTTTGCCGAAGACTTGCTGAAAATCTATTCTACAAGATTTGGAACTGGCAAGTTTAAATGATACTTGGCAATTAAAAATTCATCAATTTCTATTGGGTCTTTTAAACTTCTAATCAACTCAACTTCTTCTTCTGTTAATTCTGGAATTGTAAATTTTTCAATGAAGTTTTTTTGATAGCAAGGATAACCGCCTTCAATTGCAACACTTGTTTTAGTTACATAATAGTCCATTACACAAGAGTTCAAAATTTTCTGAACAACGTCTATATTTTCTAATTTACTTATTGGATTAACAGGTTCATTGAACAAGCCTTGAATTTCGGGTTCACGAAAGAAAAGTCCGTAACCATTTGTAAAAAAAGCCTCGCGTTCTTCTACTAACAAAAATCTTGGATGCAAACTAAAAGTAGGGTTTAAAATTTTCTTTCCAATCCTTGTAAGCCCTTGTGTTCTGCCCCAAACAAAGAAAGGGTCAAAGTTTACTTTGCCTTTATCTCTTGCTAATAAATTTTCCTTTTCTGTCAAAAGATAAGCATAGCATTTAGGAAATTTATTTTTAAAATCATTTTCAGGGATTGCGGTAGCAATCCCTTTTTTAATGATGTATGGAAAAATAATTTTTCTTGTATTCTGCTCTGCTTCTTCTTGTGTTTTGAAATCAGAAATTTTGTAAACTGGTTTTACCGCTCCTTTTTCAATTTCAAATGTTCCGTTGTCAGTTGTTTTTAAATAATAACCGCCTTTTGTTTTAGTGCCGTCAATAAAAAATATTTCGTCTTTTAGCGTTGCAATACCAACACAAATGTCAAACAGTTTACCAATTGGCTTGCCAATTGTTTCTATTGTTTTGATATTTTGTTGTTCGTCTGTTTTTAGTAGTCGCCACTTTTTAAAATTAAGGTCTTTAATGTAATTAGGCGAACCATTAGCATTTGGCAAAAACTCCTCGGGGCTGTATCCGTCCTTAATTCTGTCAAATGTAATTGCTTCGTTTTCTTGCTTGTTTAAAAATGTAAGTGCTGTATAAGTTTGAGCATCAAAAACTTTTTTGTGGCTAAAATCTATAATCCTTGAAACACATTTTTTGTCTTGAAAATACTTTCGTATTGCTTCTCCTGCAAGTGAAGTAAAATAATTGTTAGGCGTTATGTAGCCGAGTTTTCCAGTAGGCTTTAATAACTTGTAACCAAGTTCAAAAAAAGCAAAATATAAATTGAAAGTGCCTCCTTCAACAGTAGTCCAATGTTTGGCTAAATAGGTTCTATTTTCGTCTGTGAGGTCTTGAAATTTTACATAAGGTGGATTACCAACAATATTATCAAATTGGTGTTCCCAATTTGCTTTTAAACTGTCTTGGTGGTAAAGGTTAAAATCGCTGTTAGCAAGTTGTTCTCCGTTTTGTAAAGCGTAAATTGTCAATATAAGTTTGGCTCTGTGAATGTTGTATTCAAGTATGTCCGAACCGTAAATATTTTCTTGAATAATTTTTTTAATTGGTTTGTTAAACGTTCTTTTATAATAGTCCGTCAAGCCAACTAAAAAAGCACCGCAACCGCAACTTGGGTCAAGATTTTTGTGATTTTCTTGTGGTTGAATTTCGTTTATTATGAAGTCAATAATGTAGTCGGGTGTAAAAAATGCCCCGTTAAACTTCCTGTCTGTAACTGGTATTATAAGTTCAAGATAATTTTCAAGCTCTTTTATTGTCGAAATAGGCAGTGCCGAAGTGTCGAA
>JAAFJZ010000408.1 GCA_013298205.1 Cytophagales bacterium | reverse complement strand
TAAAATGGCATTTATCAAAGACAAAAGAATGTCCTTATTTTCTTCTGAACCAAAGAGTTTTTTAAAAACTAAATCTATTTTGGGATTTACTTTACTCATTTTGTTTTAGCGTTTTGATGCAATTTACTGTTTTTTTGAAATTTATTTTGTTTTGATATGCTCTTTTTAAATTAGATGGTAAAATTTAGGTGTTTATTAAAATGCTGGTTATTGAAAGGCACATACAAGTCATTAATGCGACTCCTACCCTATTGGTTGTAGCTTTTTTAAAAAAATGGAATTAAAAACACTATAATCGCCTTACCCTTACCGCATTTTTATGGGCATCAAGCAATTCGTTTTCAGCCATAATTTCTATTGTATCGCCCAAATTTTCGATTCCGGTTTTGCTAATGTGCTGAAAAGTAATTTTTTTAAAGAAACTATCTAAAGAAACCCCGCTATACGCTCGTGCATAGCCACCTGTAGGCAAGGTGTGATTGGTACCAGAGGCATAATCGCCTGCCGCCTCAGGCGTATAATCACCCAAGAATACTGAACCTGCATTGCTTACTTTGCTCGCTAATTCCTCGTAATTTTGGGTTTGAATGATTAAATGTTCAGGTGCATAAAGATTGGAAAAAGCCATGATTTCATCCCAAGTGTGGAATAAAATTACTTTACTATTGTCTAACGCTTTTTCAGCAATATTTTTTCTAGGCAATGCATGTAATTGCGCTTGAAGCACAGGTTGAAGTTTGTCCCAAAATTTCGCATCATTAGTAAGTAAAATCACTTGACTATCTACGCCATGCTCGGCTTGAGAAAGTAAATCTGCCGCAACAAATTCAGGATTTGCCCTTTCATCTGCAATAAGCAACACTTCAGAAGGGCCAGCTGGCATATCTATAGACAAGCTTTCTTTTTGCACAAATTGTTTGGCAGCCGTTACATAGGGATTGCCTGGGCCAAATATTTTATATACTGAGGGAATGCTTTCTGTACCAAAAGCCATTGCAGCTATGGCTTGGGCTCCGCCAGATTTGAATATTTTTTTAATTCCACACAAAGAAGCTGCATATATGATTGCTGGGTGAATTTCTCCTTTTGCATTGGGCGGTGAAGCGAGAATAATTTCTTTACATTGCGCTATTGAAGCGGGGACACCCAACATCAAAACAGTAGAAAACAGAGGTGCAGTGCCTCCGGGTACATATAAACCTACTTTATCTATGGCTTTACTCTCACGCCAACAAGTTACGCCAGAAAGAGTTTGAATTTTCTTTACTTCTTCTTTTTGACTTTGATGAAATAAATTAATATTTTTAAAGGCTTGCGTAATGGCATTTTTAAGTTCGGTAGAAACTTGTGAAATAGCTATTTCAATTTCAATTTCACTTACCCAAAGAGAATGTAAGCTTACCTTATCAAACTGTAAAGCATAGTCTATGAGTGCTTTATCACCATTTTTCTTGACCTTTTCGATTACTTCTTTTACTACCGATTCTATATCAGCATAGCTCAAAGAAGGTCTTTTAATCAGTTGATTCCAGTCTGCAATTGGAGGATTTAAGAAATATTTCAAAGTCTAATTTTTATTCAATGATTTTTTCAATTGGAAGCACCAAAATTCCCTCTGCACCCGCTTCTTTAAGCTTTTGTATAATTTCCCAAAAAGTATTTTCTTTGATTACCGAATGTACCGAACTCCAACCTTCTTGCCCTAGAGGCACAATAGAAGGGCTTTTAACGCCTGGCAAAAGTTTGATTATGTTAGGAATTTGGGCATTGGGGGCATTGAGCATGATATACTTGGTATTTTGCGCCCTTTGCACTGATTTTATTCTGAAAATAAGTTCGTTTAACGTATCTTTTTGACTTACACTAAGTTTGGGTTGCGAAATCAAAACAGCTTCCGACTCCAAAATAGAACCTACTTCTACCAAACCATTGCTTAATAACGTACTACCAGAACTTACCAAATCACAAATCGCATCTGTAAGACCAATATTAGGTGCAATTTCTACCGAACCACTGATTTCATGTACGCTGGCTTTGATTTGATTGGCTGCTAAATAAGTATTTAATATATTGGGGTAGGAAGTTGCTATGCTTTTACCGTTTAACCAGCTTTGAAGCGAACTAGACTGAATTTCAGCTATTTTATCTTTGGGAGCAGCGAGAGAAAGCCTACATTTTGAAAATCCTAAACGAATGGCAATATCAGCATTGGGCGATTTTTCTTGCAAAACATTTAACCCTACAATGCCTATATCTGCCACGCCATCAGCTACATAACCGGGTATATCATCATCACGCAAGAAAAGAAATTCTACCGGATAATTAAAAGCTTTTGAAGTAAGTTTATTGTCGCTTCTATTAAATGAAATGCCGCATTCACGAATTAATTGTAGCGAATCTTCACTCAAGCGACCTGATTTTTGTATGGCTAATCGTAGCATTTTTTTTTCTGCAAAACTAAATAATCAAGCTTTGTCAAAAAAATATATTTTCAATTATATATTTTTTTTAAATTCAAAAGGAACTTTAAGCCTTAAAATAAAATTTCTACCCGCTTCATCAGCATAGTATCTAAAACGATTCATGTAATCTCGGTAAGATACATCAAATAAATTATTTACTTGAAAATGAATCTGCAAAAGTTGTTTGCCAACATAAAAATCAGTTCCCATTTCAAAACCAAACAAAGTGTATGCTTGAGGCGCAGGCATAAAATCTCCTCCAATGATTTCAAATTTTGCTCCCGAAGGTAATGGTATTATTTTATCATCTAGTAAGGGAACATTTTCTTGTTTGGATGTATGTGAGCAAGAAAAGCTAAAAAAAGGTTTATATTTTTTAGCAAATAGTCCGTTTGAAGGCTCAAAACAAATTTTTCCTAAAAAACGATAAGGAGGAGTATAAAGCATCCAATCACTTTTAGAAA
>JAAFJZ010000407.1 GCA_013298205.1 Cytophagales bacterium | reverse complement strand
CCTTGAACGAAAAAGACCAAGCCTTGAACGAAAAAGACCAAGCCTTGAACGAAAAAGACCAAGAACTAATTGAGTTGAAAAAACAAATGCAGGAACTCAAAAAGAGGCTTACCGAATAAACAAAAACGGCAGGCAACATTGCATTTGTGCAAGTCGGGTAGAAGTGCTAATTTGAACTTTTGTGCTTTTTATTTGATTTAGTGCTTTGTAGAGCAACAGTACCATTAAGTCCCGCCCTGCACAAATGCTTTTACGTTAGCTGTAATGGCAAGACCGACCCAGAAAACCGACCTCAGAAAAAATATTTAAAATTTATTTTGACAATCTAAAAAAAGATTTTATATTTGCGACTGATTAGTCAATCAAAATAAAAATGGATAAAAAAGAGAAAATTATTGATACTGCCCTTAAACTCTTTGTGGAAAATGGCTTTCACGGTACAGCAACAAGTAAAATTGCCCAAGAAGCTGGTGTTGCTAATGGGACACTATTTAACTATTTTAAGACAAAAGACGAATTAGTTGTTGCCATTTACATTTCAGTTAAGGAAGATATGGCTGACTTCCTTATCAAAAATATCAAAGATAGCGACAATTTTAAAGATGTTATGAAGTCTCAGTTTTGGGCTTCGCTGTTTTGGGCTTTGAATAATCAAATGAAGTTTAAATTTATTCAGCAATTCCATACATCGCCTTATGTTGATAAAATTGAGCAAGAAGTTACTCAAAGCCAAGTTTTACCGCATTTGAAACTTATTCAAACTGGCATTGACAAAGGACTAATAAAAAAATTGCCTGTTGATTTTATTTATTCCATTATTAGTAGTCAAACATTTGGGGTGTATCAATACATTATTTCAAAACAGTTTACAAAAGTACAACAACACGAAACTGTGGAACAAACATTTGAATTACTTTGGGATATGATAAAATAATTTTTTTATCTATTTAATGACTGACTAATCAATCTTAATTATTTAATTTTAACTTTATAAAAAATGAAAAAAATGAAATTAACATTCGTGATGCTATTTATAGCAATTACAAGCCTAATCGCTCAAAACAAGCAAGATGCTATCATTGGCACTTGGGAAACAGACGCAAAAGATGCCAAAATGGAGATTTTCAGAAATGGGGAAACCTATTATGGAAAATTAATTTGGGGAAATAAAATAGTTGGAGCAGACGGGAAAACATCACTAAAAGACACAAAAAACCCTGATGCAAAATTACGGACAAGAAACATCATCGGAATTGTAAACTTAACAGCCTTAAAGTTTGATGATGGGGAATATAAAGATGGTAAAATTTACGACCCACCAAGTGGCAAAACTTATGACTGTAAGGCGTGGATAGAAGACGGTAAACTTCAGTTGCGTGGTTACATTGGGTTTTCTTTGATAGGTCGTACAGCAACTTGGCATAAACTTTAAAAACCAAAAAAATGAGTAAAACAATTTTCATCACAGGCACAAACTCTGGCTTTGGGAAAGCTATGGTTGAGTTATTCCAAAGCAAAGGTTGGAATGTAGCTGCAACAGTTAGAAACAAATCGGAACACCTCGATTTGTTTTATGGAATGCAGAACGTAAAACTTTATGAATTGGATATTACGGACTACGAACAGGTAAATGTAGTTGCAAATGAAGTTATTGCAGACTTTAAAAAAATTGATGTGGTAGTAAACAATGCGGCTTATTGCCTTATGGGTCCAACAGAAACTACAACTATGGAACAAATTGAAAACCAATACAAGACCAATGTATTTGGTTTAATGGCTGTAACGAAGTCGTTTATTCCACATTTTAGAGAACAAAAAAATGGCTTATTTATAAATTTTGCCTCATCAAGTGCAAGATTTAATTATCCTTATGTAGCGAGTTATGGTGGCAGTAAATGGGCAGTAAGAGGCATAAGTGAAAGTTTAGGAATTGAGCTAAAACCTTATGGTATAGAAGTGAAAACAGTTTACCCTGGAGTTCACGCAACAAATATTTTTACAAAATTAGACCACGGAGCAAATGGCAATGACCCTGTTTACGTCAAGAACTACAAAAATTACTATGCTAATTTTTTAGGGGCTCAATCAGCTGTAACTATGGTTACTTCACCTGAAAGTGTCGCTTATGATGTATACAAGGCAGCAATGAACCCCAATAGTGGTAAATTAAACATTGTAAGTGGTGGAGATGCAAAACTTTTCGAATTTATGAAAAAGGTTTTGTCAGAACGAGCATTTCAAAAACAACTTGTAAACTCAATCATCAACCCAATTACATCAGGCGGAATAACTATGTTTAAATGGATTTTGGGTAAAGACATAAAACCTTTACTTACTGATATACCTGAAAATTTAATCAGGTAAATATGGAGTTTATACTGCACACAACGAAATGGGTTAAAGGAGAAATATTTGAAGCCACAATATTTGGCTCATTTGGTTTATTGACAATTATTTGTAGTATACTATTTTGGAAATTAGGCGTTTCGCCAAATTCCAAAGCAGTAATTATTCCTTTGGCATTTGTGGGGATTTTCTTTTTGGTAACAGCAATTTCAGGGATAGCAAGCAATACCAAAAGACTTCATCAATACAACGAAACATATCGAAAAGACAAAATTGAATTTGTAAGAAGTGAAAAGATAAGAGTTGAGGACTTTCAATATTTGTACAAAATGACAGTAGTAATTGCATTAGTTTGCTTTATATTTACGACTTGGTTTTTCTTGTTTACAAATAATCACGTTTTAAAAGCAGTTGGTATTGCACTAACAATTTTCGGACTAACAGGACTTGTCATTGACTATTTTTCCAAAGAAAGGGCAGACATTTATTACAACGCCATCACGAACGAAATAAAAAGCCACTACAGCTAAAACATTTAGCCAAGTAGCGAAAAAGCCCTCGCAAAAAAAGCCCATTCGAGATTTGAGTCAGGAGG
>JAAFJZ010000406.1 GCA_013298205.1 Cytophagales bacterium | reverse complement strand
TGGACAATGAATAAGTACCCCAAATAATTAAAACAAACACCATGAAAGACACGGCTAGTCTATTTTGAACACTAAACTTTATAAGTTTTTCTATCATTTTATGGTAAATTCTTAAATTTCTTTGTGATTATAAAAATATTTAGTCTAAAAAATATTGTAACAAATATAATTATATTTATAAATAACTAAATTAAAATTGATTATTTTTTATTTATATTTTTTAATAAAATTTGAATTTTTCAAAAATCAACAGAATACTCTTATCATAAAGTTGAATAATTTGTTATAAAAAATGAATAATAACAAACGTATAATATTGAAAATCAAACGTTTGTTATGGCACTTGAACTTAACCGATACAATAATAACTTATAAATTAAATTTAAAATATATTAAAAAAATACAACTTTTATTTTATAAAAATATAAAAACACTTTAGTAAAATACTGGAAACATTCTAATTTAATAGTAAACTGTTATGGAAAAAATAAAAAAAATAATTTAATTTGAACTTATATTAAAATCAATTCGTTAAAACCTAAAGTAAAACCTAAATTCTATGAAAAAATTAGCCCTACTGTTGCTACTTGCAATAACTTATCTATCTATTTCTAGTTACGCTGGAGATGACAAAGACAAAAAATGTTCTAAATCTTGCAAATCAAAAAAAGAATCTTGCTGTTCTGATTCCACGAAAAAAGAATGCATTAAAGATAGCAAATCTTGTTGTTCAAAAAAAGAAAAAAAATGCTGTTCTTCTGATAAAAAAGAAAAAAAATAATCCGCTTTTAATTTGGAATTTTATACTTTTTAATTTTTTTTTAAATTGTACTTTTTAATACAAATTGCTAATTTTAAGCAATTTAGTTTTAGTAAATGAAGTCAATCTATTTAATATTATTATTTTTTTTCAACATCTTCTCATGTTTTACTCAAAATGATATTGAACCCAATTTCACTAAGGGAATAGATAAAGTTTTTGAATTAAACTTTGACCAAGCTAAAAAATTTAGTTTGGATTTAAAAAATAAAAATATACATCAAGGTTATTATTTGGAAAGTCTTTCTGATGCTATTTTTCTAAGTGTAAATGAAGAAAATATCAAGGAATACATTAATAAACAATCATTTAGGATTAAAAACTACACTAAGTTTTGTCCTAAGTCAAGCCCATATTATAATTTTATTTTAGCTGAACTTTACTTACATTACTCCTATTTTTATTTTAAGTCTGGGCAAATAATATTTGCTGCACAAATGATGCGAAAATCATATTTTTACTTAAAAGACAATCAAAAACTTTACCCAAATTTTATTCCACATCATTCTTCTTTAGGTCTACTTCATGTTATTTTAGGTTCTTTGCCTAATTATTTGCATAAATTTATTCGTATTTCGGGCATGAATCCCAATCTTAATTTAGGTTTGGATCAAATTAAGAAAGCAGGAATTCAAAACGATTTTTGGGGCAAACAAGCTAAACTTACCTTTTCTTTGGTTAGCTACTATTTACTAAACGACAAAACATTACTAGCTAAAATTATAAAAGAAAACTTAGATGAGCATCCTGACCAAAATTTATGGAAAATGCTTGAAATTGTTTTATCTTTAAAAGCAGGAAAAGGAAAGGAAGCCTTAGATTTAATAGAAAAACAATACCAAGGTATTTCAGAATTTACAATCTCTGGTAAGCTACGTGCAGATGCTTTATTATATTCGGGAAGATATAGCGAAGCAAGCACCTCTTATCAAAATTTTATTACTCAGTATAAAGGTTTGAACTCTTTAAAAGAAGTCTATTTAAAACTATTTTTTTGCGATATTTTAAATGAAAAAAATCCAAATCAAAAAATTTATTTTACTAAAATCATAAGCTTAGGGAGTGAAAATACAGAAGCAGATAAATATGCTAAGTGTTTTGCTGAAAAAGGAATTGCTCCAAACATAGATTTATTGAAAGTTAGGCTTTTCACAGATGGAGGTTACACCAAAAAATCTGATTCTGTGCTTTTAAAACTGAATATTGGCAAATTTTCAACTTTAATTAACAAAATAGAATATTGTTATAGAAAAGCTCGTTTGGCACATATTTTATCTGATACAACAACTGCAATCATGTATTACCAAAAAACCATAGAATTATCTCCTCAAACTAATGAATATTTCGCCCCTAATTCCGCATTGCAATTGGGATATCTATATTTTCAACAAAATAAATGTGATTTAGCAGAAAAGTTTTTTAATTTAGCCACCTCATTTCAAGCGTATGAGTACCAAAGAAGTGTAGAACAAAAAGCAAAATCAGCCCTTTTAAATTTAAAGAAAAACAAGTGCAATCGTTCAATATTGGAGACAAAGTAAGATTGGTACATGGTACTGAAGATGGTATAGTAACCAATTTTTTAGGTAATAACTTGATTGAAGTAGAAATTGAAGATGGTTTTACCATCCCTATTTTAGCCAGTGAATTGGTTAAAATTTCTAAAATCGAATCAAAAACAATCAATTCTACGCCTAGCAAACCTTTAATAAATACTACAGAAAGTGCACCAATCAGCAAAAAAGGTGTGTATTTGGCATTTATTGAAGAAAGTAAAAATATTTTTTCAATTGTTTTAATAAACAACACTGATTTGACCATTTTAGCAGCTTTAGATAGTAAATCAGATCAAGGTTTAAATTTAATTTATGCAAACAAATTAGAATCAAAAAATTTGACACATTTCAAAAATTATAGTTTAGACAAAATATCAGAATGGACAGGTATTTATACACGAATTATGGTTTGTGGACAATATAATTTAGAAATAAAAGAACCTATTGTGAAATTCATTAAAATTAAAATATCTGATTTTAATGATGTTAAAGTAGAATTGCCAATGGATTTAGGAAATGGATATTTATTTCCTTTAGATCATGAAAAGCCCAAAATTAACTTAGTAGAA
>JAAFJZ010000405.1 GCA_013298205.1 Cytophagales bacterium | reverse complement strand
GCATTCTAGTTTTTATATAGATAATCCGCATAGCAAAGAATATAGAGGCAATAGTCGATTTGTGTTTACAGGAATGTATGTATTTAAAGGACATGTAGCTCAATTGCTAAGCGAACAAATATCAGGTACAGGCACTCAATTGCAACATTATTGTGGAAATCTATTCAAAAACCAATATTTAGAAGAACTATTTGATAAATTCAACTTTGAGGGAATTATCCGATTTGGAGGCGAATTTGATTGGCGAAAACACAAACACATATTTGTATATGCTTTTTTGGGTTTGATACACGAAACGTATGTAGATGACAAAACCCAATACCAAAATTTTATTCACCGATTTATACTCAAAAACAAAGAACATCTTTTTCCGGGTGGCATCCATAACAAAGATTACAAAGCTCAATGCCACAGACTTTCTTTGCAATATTTTGGAAAAAAAATTACAATTAATTTCCAAAAAACAAGTGCCAAATTATTTGAAAGCACATTTGATTTTCCCGAAACTGAAACCATAATTTTATCAGATGCCAATTACATACAACTGCAAAATAGAAGCTACAAAAAACTTTTGCAACTACTTAGCGAATATGGCGAACAAAAAACCAGCACAGGAATAACCTTTTATCAAAAGCAAATCGAATTACAAAAACAAAATATAGACATTAAAATTGCCGAAAAAGAAGCCAAATACAAAGAATTAGAAGAAAAAAGAGCCATCCAAAGAGAAAGCAGGAAAATAAAACGTGATGAAATTAAAAAAATCAACAAAACAAAAGAAAAAAACAAACTAAAAGCCAAACAAGCCCAAAAAATAAGAAAAGACAAATACCAAGACCATGACATCACATTAGCAAAAATGAAAGAAAAAAGAAACGCTCGAAAAGTAAGGAGAAGCGACAAATAATTTTTGGGGGGGAACATTCGAAATGATGGAATCGGTTAGTAGAGACAGGGCATGCCCTGTCTCTACATTTCCGTAATAGAGGTAGCAGTTGCTTCTGCCCTTGTTGGTGTTTTTTTCACCAACAAGCAATTGATTTCATACAAGGTTTTGTTAGTAAGTAATACCAATAAAGGCGAATTAAAAATATTTTTGTTGAACTTAAAAAAAAATAAAAATACATTTGCATACATACACACCCGTAGTGTAAAGGCTTAGCACAATAGCTTTCGGGGCTATACGTAGAGACTTCCAACCTCTCAGAAACAGTTCGAGTCTGTTCGGGTGTGCTTATTTTGATTTTCAAAAATATTTTTATAATAAATATACATTTTATTCATATTTATTATACTTTTGAAAAATAATAAAAAGCAGCGGTAGTTTAATTGGCAAAACACCGCACTTCAGATGCGGATGGATATTCCAAATCCGAATTGCGAGTTCGATCCTCGTCAGCTGCTCTTTTTTTATTAACAAACCAGCGTTCTTATACATATTGATACATCAAATCTTTTATAGATTTTAAAATAGGTAAGTTTCGATGCTAGTGCGTACATACATTCAGCCAAAGAAACTTACTAGAGAAAAATATAATAATTTTTAGGCAAACCAAAGCACAAAAGCAAGACTAGCGTACGAAAACTTTGTAGGGATACATCGTAAATAAACCGCAACATCTACTTTTCGATGTAAGCTATCAAAAAGTTTTGCATAAAATTAAAATTATAAATCAATACGCTCGAAACCCTAAAATTCTCATAAAATCGTATCAACATGAATAAAAACACAAATCAATAAAATTATGAACTGAGTAGAATCAAAACCCCAAAGTAAATATACTGATTTTTTTAAAAAATTGCGTTGTAATAATATTGCATTATGGATAATAATTTTTTCCTACCTTTTGTTGTCGAGTAATGTTTCCTATTCACAAAAAAAAATACTTAAGAAATCCATAAAATTATTAAAAACTCAGAATATAGAAGATATTACTCAGTACGGTACAATTTATCAAAAATGGATCAATAAAGATCTCTCAACTATCAATTTTGATAGTCTATCAGATAAAGAAAAAATGGCAGTAAATAGAAATATTAGCATCGCTATGATGATGGAGGTAAATAAATACAGAAAAAATAAATTAAAAGTTGACAATAGACTTATTCAATCAGCTAAAAAATGGTGAGATTATATGATAGAAAATAATTATATAGAAAAAAATACAAATATATGGCATAGAACAAAAGAATGAACATATAGAGATAAATGAGACTTTATAGAAAAAAGCATATATGATGCAAAATGAATGGGTGAAGTAATAAGCTATGGTTCAACTACTCCTTTTGAAATGATCAGATGACGAAAAAACTCTCCAAAACATCGAGAACAATTAACAGATAATTATTTTGATGAAATATGATTTAGCTATAAGAAACTTTTTTGAGTGTGACATATTTGAAGTTCATATAAATAAAAAAAACAATTAAGGTTTCTTTTTATTCCGCAGTAGCTCGGCTCTTGCCGAGTTACGATTATGGCAAAGGCATCTTGCCTTTCAAAACATATAAAGTCATCCGTTTTTACGTTGGCAACGGTCTTTTTCAGACCTTGCCAACCGTAAAAACTAAAACCAATAAAGGCGAATTAAAAATATTTTTGAACTTAAAAAAAAATAAAAATACATTTGCATACATATACACACCCGTAGTGTAAAGGCTTAGCACAATAGCTTTCGGGGCTATACGTAGAGACTTCCAACCTCTCAGAAACAGTTCGAGTCTGTTCGGGTGTGCTAATTTTGATACACAAAAATATTTTTCAAAATAAGTATAGTTTTTATCTATAATTATTTTATTTTTGAAACATTAATAAAAGCAGCGGTAGTTTAATTGGCAAAACACCGCACTTCAGATGCGGATGGATATTCCAAATCCGAATTGCGAGTTCGATCCTCGTCAGCTGCTCTTTTTTTATTAACAAACCAACGTTCTTATACATATTGATACATCAAATCTTTTATAGATTTTAAAAT
>JAAFJZ010000404.1 GCA_013298205.1 Cytophagales bacterium | reverse complement strand
ATTAAAAATTTTATAATCCGACTTTTTAGGTTTGCCATTATAAAAAGTTACCATTGAAGAAACTGCATTTGTACCTTGCAAATTAGAGTTATCAAAACATTCAATAGTAAAAGGGATTTTTTTGAGTTGTAAATCTTTTTGTAAAGTAGAAAGTGCAGGATGAATGCGGATATTTAATTCTTGTTTTTCAATTATATATTTATTTTTGTATTCTTCAAGGTTTTTGAGAGAAAGGTCAATAAGTTTTTTTTTGTAACCAATTTTGGGGTTATTAATTTGAATGTCAGGCAGTTCAAAGGAAAAATCTATATTAGAAATTACTTCTTTTGTAATCGAGTTTTTTGTTTCTCTAAATTGCAAAAGTGTATGTGTTAATATTTCTTCATCACTTTCATTTATAACTTTATCAATATGTTTATTTATTACAGAGGTAACATAGCCCTCTTTAATTTCTAAAATATTTATAAAAGCGACTTTCTCATCACTTTCTATAGTATAAACTTCCAAATCTTTGTCTGCATAGCTTACAATTAAAGAACCTTGCTGAAATTTATGTAAAAGTTCTAATTTCTTTTTAAACTCATTCGCTTTTTCAAATTGATATTCCTCAGACATTTTGATCATGTTTTTCTCAAAATATTCTCTAACAGGATTAATATTATGGTTTAATATTTTAGTAGCCAGTTTTATATCGCTTAAGTATTCTACTTCCGTTTGTTTGGCTTCACAAGGACCCTTACAATTGCCAATATGATATTCTAAACAAACATTAAATTTTTTGGCTTCTATGTTTTTAGGATTAAGCAAAAGAGTACAATTTCTTACATAAAAAAGTTTTTTTACCAATTCCAATATTGTAAACATTGCCTTTACATTAGAGTACGGCCCAAAAATTTTACCTTCACTTTTATCTGGTTTTCGAGTAGAAAAAATTCTAGGAAAATGTTCTTCAGTTATACAAACAAAAGGATATGTTTTGTCGTCTCTTAATAAAATATTGTATTTGGGTTGAAACTGTTTGATTAAAATGTTCTCAAGCAATAAGGCATCAAATTCAGTATTAACTATTGTGTATTGTAATTTTTCTATTTGAGAAACTAAAGATTGTGTTTTTCTATCTTTAAGCTGTATAGAAACAAAGTAAGAAGCAACTCTTTTCTTCAAACATTTGGCTTTTCCTACATAAATAAGTTTATTTTGATCATCAAAGTAACGATATACCCCTGGAAGTTCGGGAAGTAATGCGATTTCTTTTTTTAGTTTTTCAATGTTGCTAGTGCTTTGCATGAAAAAAGCTATTGTATTAAAAGCTTAATTTTTGTTTTCAAGTCTTCATAAGGTTCTTTATTTTGAAAAGAAGAAGCAATTTCTTCTACCATAACTTGCGCCTTGGGTAGTTCACAACCCATTTTTACAATAACAGATGCACATAGATTTTTTTCTTCTTCGTCTATAAATTCATCTGAAGTTTTAGAAATAAGTAATATAAAGTACGCTTGGTCAAAAAGCTCTTCTAAACTTAATTTAAGATCAAAATTTTGTCTTGGATTATTTAATATATACTGAATTTCTTCTTCATTTAATCCTTTTTCTAAACCAATTTTTTCAATCAATTTTTGTTCTTTTTCTTCAAAAGTCCCATCAATGTATGCTTGAGAAATCAAATTGCTTAAAAGAGTTTTTACTTTTTCTTTATCTGTAAAAATTGGCATAGTTTTATTGTTTGTCAAGTAAATAAATCTTTTTTAGTTTGATCAATGATTACAAATATATAAAATGATTGCAAAATCTTGATTAAGTATAAATTAATATTTTTAGATGTATTTGATAAAAAAGTTTCTAATAGATTAATATTCTATTTCTTCAAGTCTTTTTTGTTTACGATATTCCCAAGCCGAAATAAATATGCTTACTTCATACAAAAGCACCATAGGAAATGCGACCAAAAGTTGGCTTAAAATATCTGGAGATGGTGTAACTAATGCTGCAATTATTAACATAATCACAATAGCATGCTTACGATAAGTTCTTAAAAAATAAGGTGACACAAAACCCAATTTTGTTAGAAAGTATATAAATACTGGAAGTTGGAATATAAGTCCACATGCCAAAACAATAATAATTAAAGTTGAAACATAAGAAGTAATATCAAACTGGTTTAAAATACTTGGGTCTAATTGATAATTTGCCAAAAAATTAATAGACAAAGGAGCAACGACATAATACCCAAACAAAATTCCAACTAAAAAAAGGAAACTTATAGAAAGAACAATACCTGTTGTAGCATTTTTTTCTCCAGTATGCAAACCTGGTTTGACAAAACGCCAAATTTCCCAAACAAGATAAGGAAAAGAAATTACAAATCCTGCTGTAAATGATGAAGTAAGATGCATCGTAAACTGACCTGCCATGGTACGACTTTGCAAAGTAAAGTTGAGTTTTGATACGCATAAATCAGCGTAACCAGTATATTCAGCCAAAAGACACATCATTCTATATGTCCAAAAATCAATTTTTCCAGGTCCAAGTATCAATTGCCCAAAAATGAACTCTTTTGAAAAAAAAGCTACAATTGTAACCACCAAAATAGCAATTAGTGGTCTTATGAGGTGCCATCTCAAATCTTCAAGATGATCAACAAAACTCATTTCTTTAGGTTCTGACACTTTATTATTTAGGGTTAATATTTTTTAAATTTTGATGCAAGTTACGTATTCTATCATAAGCTCAAATCTGGAAAAGGAATATTTTTGGCTTTCTATCAAAAAATGAACACGTTTCTAATTCAAAAAAATTATTTAATGTTATTTGTTTACTTTATGAAATAAAATATTTTAAAAAGCTTTTTTCAAATTTTTAATGTTTAAATTTAATCATAGGTAAGTCTAGCCATTTGTTTTCTGCTGCGCTTACGGAACCCATACCAAATATTCCACCAGATTCTTTAGCAATACTTTCAGCAAATGTTACTAAACTTTTATGAAGTTGAA
>JAAFJZ010000403.1 GCA_013298205.1 Cytophagales bacterium | reverse complement strand
TTGCATTTGGAATGGGAATAGACAAATCAAATGTAAGGTGGATTATTCATTACAACTTACCCAAAAATATAGAAAGTTATTACCAAGAAATTGGTCGTGCAGGTCGAGATGGATTGCCTGCAGATGCTTTGTTATTTTATTCCTACGCTGATGTAGCGATGCAAACTGAAATGTTAAAAGAAACCCCACCAGATAGAAAAGAAATTCAAGAAGCTAAATTAGAAAGACTTAAACAATATTGTGAAACGGATATTTGCAGAAGAAGAGTTTTACTAAGCTATTTTAATGAAATTGCAGACCATGATTGTGGCAATTGTGATGTTTGTAGAAATCCTCCAAAAAGATTTGATGCGACCATTTTGGCTCAAAAAGCACTTTCAGCTATAGTAAGAACTGAAGAAAAAATAGCAATGTCTGTTTTAATTGATATTTTGAGAGGCTCAAATACAAATTTGAATCGAGTAAAAGCTTACGACCAACTTAAAACTTTTGGTGCAGGAAGAGATTTAAAAACCAATGAATGGGCAGATTACATTTCCCAAATGCTCAATTCTGGAGTTATGGATATAGCTTATGATGATGGTCATAAATTCAAATTGAATGAAAGCAGCAAACTAATTTTAAAAGGTGAAAAGAACGTACAACTTGCCAAATTCGTTTCATATTTAGAAAGTGGAAAATCAGGTACTCAAACTGTTTTAACCGAAAAATTACCTAAACTAGACAAGAAAAAACTTCTCGAAACAGATTTATTGACTTATTTAAAAAATATAAGAAAAGAGCTTGCAGACCAGCAAATGATTTCGCCATATTTAATTTTTAATGACAAGACTTTAGAAGATATGGCACAAAAAAGACCTGCAAATGCCATTGATATGCTTGATGTTACAGGTGTAAGTAATTCAAAATACAATTTATATGGAACGTATTTTACAGATGCTATTTCAGATTTTTTGTTATCAAAAGCCAAAGAAGGGCATAGAATAGAAGGTTCTACTTTTTTAATTACCTACGATTATTATAAAAAAGGTCTTACGCCCGAACAAATTGCAAAAGAAAGAAACCTTAATGCTGTTACGATTTATTCACATTTGGTAAAGCTCTTCATTGAAGGGAAAAAAGATATTAATTTAGCACATTATGTTACAAATGAGGAAGTTAAAATTATTTATGAAGCTTCAAAATCGATTCCAAATCTTTTGCCCACTGAGATAAAACCTATTTTTGAGTTATTAGAAGGTAAATATCAATATCATCAAATTAGAATAGCTTTGTCTTTGGCAAAATTTCAATAATTGGAACTTGGAATTTTAAATTTGTTATGAAAAAACAAAACTTCTTCACAAATGATTTGACCGGCTTTCAAGAAAAAGCATTTCAATTCTTATCTACCTATACTTACTGTGCTTTTTTAAACGGAAATGCAGTTGAAAATTATCCTTATTCATCTTTCAAAACCATTTGGGTAGCTAGTAACCTAAAAAAAGAAATAGATAGTACAAATCAGCTAAGTTGTATAGAAAAATCCACCCAAAATTCCAATAGTTTTGGCTATCTTTCGTATGATTTTAAGAATGAAATTCATTTATTAAATTCAAATAATGAAGATTTTATTCATTTTGAAAACACAGTTTTTTTTGAACCTCAAATACTTATTACGCCTTTAAATGGATCTGAAATCATAATTGAAGCTGAAGAGCCATTGGATATTTATAACCACATTTTAAATTTTGTCCTTTTAGATTTAAAACATAATCAAAAATTTAATTTTTTTCCATCCATCACAAAAGAAGAATATACTCAAAAAGTTAATGAAATTTTAGGGTTAATTGAAGAAGGTAAATTATATGAATTGAATTTTTGTATGTCTTTTGAAGCAGAAAATGTTTTTTTAGATCCTTTATCGACATACCAAATTCTTAATGATATTTCTAAAATGCCGTTTTCAGCTTTTGCTAAATTTGATGATAACTATATAATTTGCGCCTCTCCAGAAAGATTTCTAAAAAAAGAAAATCTAAAATTGATTACACAACCCATAAAAGGTACAAAAAAAAGAGGAAAAACTATAATTGAAGATATAAAATTACAAAATGAACTTCAAAATAGTGAAAAAGAAATTGCTGAAAATATGATGATTGTAGATTTAGTTAGAAATGATTTGGCGAAAAGTAGTGAAATAGGAAGCGTTTGTGTTGAAGAAGCTTTTAAGATTTACTCTTTTCCTTTTGTTCATCAAATGATATCTACTGTTACGTCAAAATTAGATTTCAAAACTACTGGTTTACAAGCCTTGACAAATGCTTTTCCTATGGGAAGTATGACAGGAGCGCCAAAGTTAAATGCTATGAAATATATAGATGAATTAGAAAACCGAAAAAGAGGACCTTTTTCAGGTGCATTAGGTTTTTTTGATTCTAAAGGCGATTTTGATTTTAATGTGTTAATTCGCTCAATCTTTTATAATAAAAAACTTGGAAGGGTTTCATTTTCGGTTGGAAGTGCTATTACAATCGATTCAAAACCTGAAAAAGAATATGAAGAGTGCTTGCTTAAAGCAAAAGCTATTTTTAATGTTTTTGAACTGTAATTATATTTAAAACAAAGTTAATTTCAGTACACAATTCATTTTTTTATTATTAAACTACTAAATACTTGTTTGTTGTGAATTTATTTTGAAATTTAAAATTCGTTAAATGCAAAATTTTATTCCAAAAAAACTTCTCGATAGAGATTTTAAAACCAATGTCTTTTTTGAACGAAATAAAGGCGTATTTTTGCTGACTTTTTTAATTAATTAATCTAAGATGACCAAGGCGCAACTTATTTCTCAAATCAAATCCAAACAATCTTGTTTGTGTATCGGCCTAGACCCCGATTTAGATAAAATTCCTTCCCATTTACAAAAGGAAAAAGACCCTATTTTTGAGTTTAATAAGCAAATCATAGATGCTACACACAAATATTGTGTGGCTTACAAACCCAATACTGCTTTTTATGAAGCTTA
>JAAFJZ010000402.1 GCA_013298205.1 Cytophagales bacterium | reverse complement strand
ATTATAACCTGCATTTGCTGAAAAAGTCGTCTTATTTGTATTATTAGTATAGCTTATGAAACCTAAATTGTTTACTGCAACGTTAAAATGGAATTTATCATTAAGTTTGTATGTAAATCCTAAATCTATTCCAGCTCCATGATTTTTAAAACCTATTGCTGCATCTACTAATTGACTTACACTACCATTACTAATTTGAGGTACACTTGTGTTAATTTCTCCATTAGCATCAATTAAAAGTGCATAGTTTTGTTGTGAAGTAGAAATGTTAGCTGATTTTATATTTGAAGATAAGTCAAAAATTCCTGAAAGATATTTTAAGCGAATACCAAAATCAAACTTTTTCCTCATGTGCTGGTAACCAATACCAATTTCTCTGTAATAATTCATTTGTGGAGAAAAAGAAGATAAGTCTGCTTTTTTATTTTGAAAAGCAGCATTACCATCAGATAACAACACAAACAAATCTTTTGGAAGACCGTAAGAAAAGTTCAAATTGTCTTTAACAAAAAGCATTACAAATGAATTTTTAACTTTTATATGGGCATGTAATAGCTCTATTCCACCATTCAAATAAACATAGGGATCACCGTTAATGTTAGATGAAAGTTTTTTCATGTCAATCACATACGCATCATTTGTAGCTGGAGCATTGAAAATTTCAGATCCAGTAAAACCACTTAAGCCAGCAGACATTCTTACTCCAGAAATAATTGGTAATCCTAAACTAAATTTATAATAAGGAATGGCTGCAGGATTACTATGTGTACTTTGAAAAGTATTCTTCATAAGATACCCTGAAACATCAGAAAATTGCGCATTTATGCTAACAAAGCAACAAAAATACAAAGCGATAATTAATAAAAGTTTTTTCACAAATATAAGTTGTTTTAAGTTTAATTTATTGTTGACCTGGTGATTTTAATGTTCCCTGTAAATTAGCATTGATGGCTACACCCATGAGAAACTTCAATGTATATGTAGATAAAACTCTAACGCTTTTACCATTTTCATTAACTAAACTAGATTGTAAAACCATTTTTTTCATTTTTGATTGCAAGTTTTGGTATCTTAAATTATCAATATTAATATCAATTTGCTGAGATTTAGTATTAATACTATTTCCATCCAAATCTGTTTCAGCTTTAATTGCCATTAAACTTCCATCATTTATTAATGAATCAATAATTAAATTATTCTTATCTAAAAAATAACCTTGAATTTTCATGTCAAATGGGAACTTATTTTCAGTAGAAATTCTAAAGTTGATTCCATCAACAGAGCCGTTAATTGAAGAAGTAGTCGTAGGAGTAGGAATTGATGGAAGAGATAATTCTGTAGTATCACTTAAAACATATAAAGATAATCCTCCTTCTAATGGTAATACCATTTGGCTATAAAGTTGTAATTTGCTATTCTCTGAAATAAAATTGTTGTATCCTACCGATTTCATTCCAACAGAGAATTGATATACTAATTTTTTGGGAGCAGGACTTAGTAATTTTGTAAGATTGGAATTACTCGAATTGGCTACAAAATTAGTGGTTTGAATGCTTAAATTTAATAAATCTCTAGGGTAATTTAGATTTACGTTTTTGTTGCCTCTATTGAGTAAACTATCAACTTTTACATCCGATCCAGAACTTTGCAAATCAAAATTTGCAGAGGTGTTGTATCTACCATATAGTTGATTTATAATAAATTGTGAAGGTGTACCATACGAATTAAAGAAAGTTAATCTTAATTCTGGGTTTTTGAAGTTAAAATCTCCTTTGATTGTTTTAGAAAAAATATTAATATCGTTTTCTCCATTTGCAACAGGTATGGTTTGTGTGCCAAAATTGCCAACAATGTTTTTGTATTTCAAGTCTGTAAACTTAATGTCTAATTTTATTAAACTAGACATTGCAGTTGAAACACCTTTACCGACAATAGAAACTTTTACAGAATATTTCAAGGTATTATAAGTAACATTTTGATCATTCAAATCCAATTTGTAGTCTGATAAATTAGTCGTAACTATACCAGGTAAAGAACTACCGTTGGTATTAATCGTCAATATTAAGGGACTTCCAGAGGAATTTATTAAAGAAGAAATGGTAACTGTGGTCGTTACGTTTTGAGGAGTTTCATTTACTATTTTTACTTCTAAATTACCTGATTTTAAATTAGAATAATTAATTTTAACATTATTATCAACATTAACTGTTGTTTTGTAAGAATTAGTACTGGTAACTGTCATGCTAAAAGGCATTGGGCTTGCGATAGGAGCACCTAATAATTCAGGATTAAAAGATTTAGAATCATTAATATTTGGAATCAATAAATAATTTGAAGGTAAAGCAGTATTAATTGTATCTTGGTAATAAAGAATAATTAAATTTTTATCATCAAAAGTGTATGTTAAGTTTTTTGCTAACTTTATTAAACTTTTTGCAGTTAAAGTAGAATTAATAACAGGTGCTGCAATTACTGGTTTCCAATTCACTAAATGTATTTCAGGTTTTTTCAAACAAGAAACCAGCAAAAACATGCTGAATATGAGTGATGCAATTAAATAAATTTTACTTTTCATATTTTTAAATATCTAAATTTTACAAAGTTCTGCAAATGTAAGCAACCTATGGGCAAATTTCCTAGACAACTTGAATATTTAATGTGTTCAGAATTATAAAAAATGACTAAATGGTTACTAATTATTAACGCCAAAGATATGATTTAGCTCCTTTGCATCTTTTGGCGTATATCTTCCAGCCATAATTAGCCTAATTTGCCTCCTTTTTTGAGCGTTTTCATATAAAATAATTTCTTCTTGAGTTTCAGGTACTAATTCAGGCACTTTTGTGGGTTTGTTTTCGTCATCTAAGGCTACAAATGTGAAAAAAGCAGTATGACTATTAAATTTATGTTGTTTTACAATATCTTCTGCTTCTACGCTAATATGCACTTCCATTGAAGTGTTAAAAGCCCTTGTTACTTGTGCCCTCAAACAAACGGCCGAGCCCAAATTAATA
>JAAFJZ010000401.1 GCA_013298205.1 Cytophagales bacterium | reverse complement strand
AGGCTCGCACAAAATTAGGTACTGTGGTGGTGGAAGTGGCTCTTAAATTCGTACCAAATTGCTCGGAAGCTATGGTTACAAAAATAGCCCAAAAACCTGCCGTAAAGCCCATTAGGAAACAAAAAGAATAGAATAATGTTACCGAAGCATGATTCAAATTCAAATAAATTCCTATAGTAAGTGCGCAAAAGAAATAGAAAATATACAAGGTTTTCTTGCGGCTTTTTAACAACTGACTCAAGAATCCACTTCCCAAATCACCCAAAGCCAAGCCTCCATATGCAAGCATCACGCTATTTCTATCCAAAATATCACCTGCGACTCCCAATTCTTTGGCGAAAACGCTTGAAAATGAAATTAATATGCCAATAATGAACCAAACGGGAAGACCGATTAAAATGCATTTTGCAAACCTCAACCCCCTGTGTAAAGGGTAAAAAAGCATCAATAAATTACCAGACTGAATGTGTTTTTCTTTTACACCTTTAAAAAGCCCTGATTCAAAAACCCCCATTCTCAAAAATAACAGTCCGAATCCCCAAACGCCACCTATCATATATGACATCTGCCAGCCAAAGAATTTAGAAACAATTCCTGCGCAAATTGCGCCCAAAACCCCAATCGCAGCTACAACCATGGTACCATAACCACGTTTTTCTTTACTCATCGTTTCAGAAACGAGTGTAATTCCTGCACCTAGTTCTCCTGCTAATCCTACACCAGCCAAAAAGCGCAAAACGGCATACATTTCTAAATTAACCACGAAAGCATTAGCGAAATTGGCAACCGAATACAGAAAAATAGAACCAAATAGAACGGATAGTCTCCCTTTTTTATCACCCAAAACACCCCACAAAATTCCTCCAATGAGCATTCCTATCATTTGAATATCCATAAGCCACATCCCGTTTTCCATGAGTGCAGCGCCTGTATAACCTAAAGCTTCTAGGCTTTCTTTTTTGACAATATTAAAAAGTAACAAATCATATACATCTACAAAATAGCCCAAAGCAGCTAAAATTACTGTGGGTGTAAAAATTTCTTTCAAGTTTAGTTCTTTTTGCATGGCTTAGGTTTAGTTTTGCAAAACTAAATTCTTTACCTCATAAATCGAATCATTTGTTTATATATCTGTATAGCTTTTGCATAAAAATCTATTTTTTATTGATTTGGCTCATTTCCCCATTTCATCATAAGGCCCAAAAATGGCTAAATGGTAGAAAAAATATATGGCAACGCTTGCAGGAAATTAGCAAAAAAAACACCCAAAACTTGGTATGGTTTCATTGTGCATCGGTAGGTGAATTCGAGCAAGCTTTGCCTGTGATAGAAAAATTCACAATTCAATACCCTGATTATAAGATATTTGTAAGTTTTTACTCACCTTCAGGCTATGAGTATGCGCAAAATAAAAAAATCCCTTACCTTTTTGATTATTTACCTTTAGATACAGCTGCCAACGCAAAAAAGCTTGTTCAAATTCTCAAACCAAAGCTTGTGTTTTATATCAAATATGAGTTTTGGTTTAATTTGATGCGAGAATTAACAAAAAACCACATTCCTATGGTTTGCTTTTCAGCTTATTTTACAGAAAAGCAGGTATTTTTCAAAAATTATGCACGATTTCTTTCTAAAGAATTGAATCAGTTTTCTCATTTTTTTGTGCAAGACGAGAAATCTAAAATTCTACTTCAAAGCATAAATATAAACCAAGTTTCAGTTACTGGAGATACTCGTTTTGAACGTGTTGTGGCTATTTTTGAAGAGAATAAAAAGCTGGATTTTATAGAAAATTTCAAAGGAAGCTCTCAACTACTTATTTTGGGCAGTGTTTGGCTTGACGATATGAAAGTAATAGCCAAAACTGCTGATTTGCTTTCTAAAGAGATGAAAATACTCATTGCCCCACACGAAATGAGTGTGTCGAGTATAGAGAAAATAACCAATGAGCTAAGTGAAAAATTTATGCTTTGGTCGGATTTAGAAAAAAATCAAATACCTAATATATTGATTTTAAATACAGTAGGTTTTCTTTCTCAAGCGTTCAAATACGCTGATTACGTATATATAGGTGGTGGATTCAAAACAGGGTTGCACAACATTCTGGAACCAGCTGTTTGGGGGAAACCGATTGTGATAGGCCCTGAATTTGATAGATATAAGGAAGCAGAAGATTTGGTAAAGTTGAAAGGCGTAATTCCCATTCAAAACGCGCAAGAATTTGGACAAATAATGGATAAACTGAAAACAGAAGTAGAATTTAGACAAGAAAAATCAAGTATCAATCAAAAATACATTATGTCAAAATCGGGTGGCGCAAAAACGATTGTAGCACATTGCAAAATCTACAATTTATGAGCAAATTAGTTAAAGGTTTGGTTCTTCGCTCTACTGGTTCGTGGTACGATGTAGAGGTAAATGGCAAACTAGGTAAGGCTCGTTTGAAAGGAAAATTGAAACTCGTAGATAAAAAACTTAGTAATCCGATTGCCGTGGGGGATTATTTAATGCTCGAAGCTGATGAAAGCCAGGAAGGAAATTGGACTGTTGCAGAAGTTTTGCCCAGAAAAAACTATATCATCAGGAAGTCCACACACAAATCTCACCACAACCATATTTTAGCTTCCAACCTTGATTTATTGGTAGCGGTGGCTACTTTGGTAAGTCCTGCTACTTCAATGGGATTTATAGATCGAGCCTTGGTTACCGCAGAAGCATACAGCATTCCGGCATTAATTGTGATCAACAAAATAGATTTGTGGGAAGCAAAAGATGAAAATGAATTTAAGAATAATTGGGCTAAAACCTATCAATCAGCTGCTTATGATATTTTACTTACTTCTACAACTGAGAGTTTGGGGCTTAAAGAATTTCAAGCTGCTTTAGAAAATAAAATTACCCTTTTGTGTGGGCATTCGGGCACGGGGAAATCTTCATTGCTAAATGCGCTAAATCCTAATTTAGATTTGGAAGTAGGCGAAATTTCAGAATATTCAGATAAAGGCACGCACACCACT
>JAAFJZ010000400.1 GCA_013298205.1 Cytophagales bacterium | reverse complement strand
TTCCGATCTGTCAGGCGTACAATCAAATTTTGTGGCATCACGTTTGTGAGGCACAATTATATGTCGATTGTAGGAAATTAATTTATATAATTTTTTAAGAAACCAATAAATAGGAGCAAAAAAGATAATTTTTTTTAGAAAAGGAATATTAGAACCTATAATTTCGCCTAACGCATCTATTCCATAAAATACTTTTCCCGATTGATTGTCAATATAAGGTATTTCATGTCTAGACCGATTCAAATCTATTTTTTGAGCTATTTCAGGGGTTATAGCACTAAAATCTATTCTTGAATCTATAAAATTTGTTTTGATAAATGCCGATGTGTATAAATTACACATCGGACAATAATCATCATAAATTAAAATTCTATCTTTTAAGTTTATATTACTCATTTAATTTTTATTTTTATATGTATATTTTCACAAAGTTAATATCAAAGTTTTTTTGTAATTTATTTCCATTTTTAAACCTTTTCATCATCATTTTATCGTGTAATTTCGCTCAAAACTTTTGTTTTCCCTTCTCTAATTGTGAAAGTTAATCAGAAATGAATTAATTAAAGAAGATAGATCAATTATTTTTATATTGCTAATATATTTTTAGACTTCTTATAGATTTTGGGTACTATATTTGATTTAAAAATAGTTATAAATTTATTCTCAATACTATGATACGCATAATTTTAGTTTTATTAATAACAGTAATAATCTTTCATTTTTTTATTTTATTCAAAATCATTCCCTACACGATTACTTGGGGTGGAAGACTTGAAAACGATACTCAAATGTATTTTTTTGAAACCTTTTCTATTCTTTTGAACGGTTTACTGCTTTTGATTTTATTAATGAAAGGAAATTTTGTAAAATATAAATTTTCTAACAAAATTCTAAATATAATATTGTGGCTTTTCTTTGCAATTTTTATTATTGGAACTATTGGAAATATATTTGCAATAACATTTTTCGAGAAATTTTTTGCCTTAATTACTGGTCTTTTTGCCTTATTACTTTGGAAAATAATTACAGAAAAAAATAAATAACTAACATAAGCTAAATTCAATAGTCAATTTAATATCAAAGAAATCAAACTATAAAATCATTTTTTTTAGACTTTAATTTTATTTTTTGGTCATAAATTGAATCTCATTTTTGTTTTTTATTGTATTTTTTCAACAATGTAGTTTGAATTTTAACTAATAGTTAAAATATTTAAGTATTTATACTCATATTTGTAAAATTATAAGGATATAAATACTTAAATTATGTCAAATTCAAAACTTACTTCGCTTAACATTCTAAGTTTTAATAGTCCACAAATGAAAGCATTCCATATTACATGGATGACTTTCTTTTTGTGTTTTTTCGGTTGGTTTGGTGTAGCTCCGCTCATGCCTGTGATTCGTGAAGAATTTCAATTATCCAAAGACCAAGTGGGCAATATTATGATTGCCTCGGTGAGTGTTACTATTTTTGCACGACTTTTAATCGGTTGGGTTTGCGACAAAATCGGACCACGTTTAACTTACACCGCTTTATTGTCTTTGGGTTCAATACCTGTTTTGTGCATCGGATTGAGCCATTCGTATGAAACGTTTTTAATTTCGCGTTTGTGCATCGGAATTATTGGTGCTTCGTTTGTCATTACCCAATATCATACTTCGGTTATGTTTGCTCCCAATGTAGTGGGCAGGGCAAATGCCACGGCAGCAGGATGGGGAAATTTGGGTGCTTTTGGTTCTCACGCACTTATGCCAATTTTATTTTCGGCTATCGTAGGATTCGGTTTTTTGCCTTCGGAAGCGTGGCGATTAACAATGATTATTCCGGGTGTTTTATTACTCATTATGGCAGTTGTTTATTACAAATGTACACAAGATACACCGGAGGGAAATATGTTGGAATTACGTAAAAACAATCCTGAATACAGAGCCAAAAATCCGGATGTGAAAGGCAGTTTCGCTATTGCCTGCAAAGATTACCGTACTTGGATTTTGTTTTTACTTTATGGCTGTTGTTTTGGTATCGAAATTATGTTTGACAATGTTTTGACCATTTATTTTACCGATGAATTTCATTTGGAATTAAAACAAGTGGGCTTGATTGTAGCGGCCTTTGCGTTGATGAATATCTTTGCTCGTGCACTCGGAGGTGTGTTTGCCGACAAAGCCGGAGCTCGTTTTGGAACGTATGGAAAAGCAGTTTTGGTTGGTTTATTTTTGCTTTGCGAAGGCATAGGAATCATGCTTTTTTCTCAGGCAGACTCACTCACTTTATCTATTATATTTTTAATCAGTTTGGCATTTTTTATTAAAATGTCGAATGGAGTTACGTATTCAATTGTTCCGTTTGTAAACAAAAATGCACTGGGTTCAATCTCAGGAATTGTGGGAGCAGGTGGAAATTTGGGAGCTGTGTTAGCTACTTCGGTTTTCAAATCTATGGAGCATCGCGAAGGTTTTTGGGTCATTGGTTTGGTTATCGTTTGTATATCATTTGCTGCGTATTTTTTGAAATTTAAAAACGAATTAAAAATAGAAAATATAGAATCGAAACTCGTAGAAGAAAAATTGGTTATAGTTTAAAATATGTTTGATTTAAAAGCTATGTTATTTAAAAAAAGCTTATTGAAATGATGTAGGTAACTAAAATTAAATTTTCATAATTTATTAGAAAAACCAAATTTTACTCTTTCACATTCATCATAAATAATGCCATAAAAATGATAACATCTTGCATAAAATGAATACTCCAAGCAATGCCAATGCCTTGTGTTTCAAAAGTTGCTTTTGAAAGAATATAACCTAAAGCTGCCGACATACAAACTCCTATTATTCCACTTGGGAAACCAAAATAATGTGGTAAGCCGAATAGAATGGCAGAAATCAACAAAATAATCAACTTTGAAGTATCATTTTTAAGGTTTCCAATAATGGCAAAACGAAAAATTATTTCTTCGGAAAACGAATTTGTAATCGAAATGAGTATCACTATTGTTAAAAAAGTCCAGCTAAAATTTTGTAAA
>JAAFJZ010000040.1 GCA_013298205.1 Cytophagales bacterium | reverse complement strand
CCCGAGCAAGTTCTACGTTCGGAGTTGTTCCTATGGCAAAAATGGCAGCTTGGCATTCTATTTTTCTGCCTGACTTTAAGCTTACAGCACTTAGGTGATCTGTACCTATAAAAGATTGTACCTCATCGTTGAAAAAAACTTCTATTCCTCTATCTCTTATTTCTTCATATAGTAATGTACTTCCCATCAGGTCGAGTTGTCGCTCCATGAGCCTATCGGTACGGTTTACCATAGTGATTTTCAAACCCATACTATTAAGTGAAGCTGCCATTTCTAGACCTAAAAGTCCACCACCTACGATCAAAATAGGTGTATTGGGTTTGCAATAAGGTAATAATTTATCTGCATCAAAACGGCTTCTCATATTAAAAATTCCTGGCAAATGGGTAGGAACTTCTTTGGGCATAAAAGCACGACTACCCATAGAAAGAAAGAGAATATCATAACTATGCACTTCTCCTTTTGAATCGGTGATGGTTTTATTAGTTTTATCTATTTGTTCTACACTAATGCCTTTGTTTACATGGATGTGATAGTCAGGTATTTCTGAGTCTTTTAGTTTTACAATTTGCTCCCAAGTTTGGTGACCACTTACATAGTCGGGAAGCATGACACGGTTGTAGAACGGATGAATTTCCTTGCTAAAAACATGGATTTCGTCTTCTTGATTTAATTTTCTATACGACTGAATAAAGCCTATACAAGCAGCTCCTGCACCTACAATAATGATTTTTTGTTTGGGTTTGGTAAATTTTACTACTTCTACTGCCGAAAATTTAAAATCTGGTTCTTTTGAAATGCTATCTACCAAATTATTGGTAAGGTTATTGCATCGACTAATGTCTTTATTGAGTGTTTTCCCCCAATGCATCGGCAAAAAAACCAATCCTTTTTTTACTTCTGTAGTAATCTTAGCATTCGCTCTTACTTCACCTCTGTTATTTTTGATGATAACAGTTTCTCCATCTATAATATTTCTTAGCTTGGCATCGTTAGGATGAATTTCTAAAAAAGGATTATCAATATGCTGTTTGAGTTTATTGACCTTTCCAGTTTTGGTCATGGTATGCCATTGGTCACGAATTCTACCTGTGGTAAGAATAAGCGGGAATTCATCACTCAATTTTTCAGACAAATTAACATCATCACAAGTGCTAATTTTGGCTTTTTTGCTTGGGGTATAAAATATATGGTCTGTAAATAGACGTTTAGTACCTTTTAGTTCTGCGTTTTTTGGGTAAGGCCATTGTACAGTACCTTGCTCTTTTATAATGTCATAATCTAATCCGCTTATATCAATATTAGTGCCTTCGGTAAGCATGGTATGCTCTTTATATACATCTGCAACCGATTTGTAAGAGAAAGCTTTTTCAAAACCCATTTTTTGGGCGAATTTGATAATGATATCAGTATCAGGTAATGCTTCACCTGGGGCTTTTACGATGGGACTTAAATGAGAAATTCTTCTTTCGGAATTGGTCATTGTGCCTTCTTTTTCTGTCCAAGATGCGGCAGGTAAAACCACATCTGCAAAAGCTACTGTATCTGAAAGAAATGAGGAATCTTGAACAACCACAAATTTTGCTTTTTTCAAAGCCGCTTCCGCTAATCTCGCATCGGGCAAACTCACCAAGGGATTGGTACAAACTATCCAAATGGCTTTCATTTTGCCAGAATCCAAAGCCTCAAACATTTCAGTAGCTGTAAGTCCAGGTTTGGGAGCTATAGTAGTCCCTTTCCAAAAATCTTGCACTTCTTTTCTATGCGTAGGGTCTAAAAGATTGCGGTGAGCAGGCAGCATATTTGCCAAACCTCCCACTTCTCTACCACCCATGGCATTGGGTTGGCCAGTAAGTGAAAATGGGCCAGAACCTGGTTTACCTATATGACCCGTGATGAGATTTAGGTTAATTAAGCTCAAATTTTTGTTTACCCCTATCACGCTTTGGTTCAAGCCCATTGCCCACATAGATATAAATCCTTCAGCTCTTCCTATATAATCAGCAGCCCATTTGATATCATCTGCTTTTACGCCACAAATCGCAGCCGATTCTTTCAGTGTGCGTTGCATCACTTTTTCTTTGTAAGCTTCAAAACCCTCTGAATGGTTTTCTATAAATTTTAAATCTATGGCTTCCGATTCGATAAGCAAACGACCGATGGCATTACAAACCGTAACATCTGTACCAGGTGTAATTTGCAAATGCAAATCTGCCATGGCAGCAGTTTGGGTTTTGCGGGGGTCTATTACGATAAGTTTGGTATCGGGTTTATTTTGAATATGAGCCTCTACTCTTCTCCATAATATAGGATGACACCAAGCCGGATTTGCTCCAGAAACCAAGAATGTATCAGCCAATTCGATATCTTCATAGCTGCAAGGCACAGAATCTTCACCCAAAGACATTTTGTAACCCACTACTGCCGAACTCATACAAAGCCTAGAATTGGTATCTATATTATTAGAACCAATAAAGCCTTTTATCAATTTATTGATTACATAATATTCTTCCGTAAGACATTGCCCAGAAACGTAAAAGCCCACACTATCAGGACCAAATTTGTCAATAAATGTTTTAAAAACAGCTACCGTACGGTCTAAAGCTTGATCCCAAGTAACACGGGTGCGCTCAGAATTTTTCTTCCAACGCATTTCAGGGTATAAAATTCTATCCGAGCGATCCATCACAGTATAATGGAGGTTCATTCCTTTAGAGCAAAGCATTCCCTTGTTTACAGGATTATCAATATCTCCTTTTATGCTAATTTTTCCATTTGCTTCACTCGTAACATCTATTCCGCAACCCACACCACAATAAGAGCAGGTAGTTTTGTAGGTTTTATTTTTTGTAGGATTAATTAATTCCACTATTTGTGTAATTGGTCTAAATTTTTATGTTTTTTTAGAAAAATTTTGATAAATATAGATAAATCAATTAAAAAATAAAGACGATTTCAATAAAAAATTAAAAATCTTATCAAATTTAGTTAAATATCTATATCAAATATAAATTTTATCTTGATTAATCTTTGAAAAATATAGTTTCAGAAAACCGAAAACAAAATGGAAAATTGTTAAAAAATTAAAGAATACAATCATTTTTGAGTTTTTTATTTTGAAATTTCAATTTAATCTTTTTAAATTGCATAAACATAAAACAAAATATAGATATGAAATTTCTTCACATTTTAATTCTTTTTGCATTTTCCAACTTGGCAATTGCACAAAAAATTCTCGTTTACCCATCAGATGAAACTGTAAACAATATCAAAAGAAGCGGAATGCACACTGTAATCACTTTAGATGAAGGAGACATTAAAAAAGAATGGGACAAAAAAATGAGAGATTATGGTAAAATAGACAAGAAAAAAGACGTTGTAACCGTTACTCAAGCCAATGTTAGTTCACTTTCTGCAACTCCAATTACAATACATTCTAAAGTTATAGAAGATAAAAGCGGAACAAAAGTTTGGTGGTGTATAGATTTAGGTTCTGAATTCATTCTTCAAGGGCATCCAAAATATAGTGAGGCTGAAAAATTGTTAAGAGATTTTGCTAAATTAATGTACATAGATGATATAAATGAACAAATAGCGGAAGCTGAAAAAGCATTAAAAATATCGGTTAGAAACCAAGAAGATAAAATTCGTGATGGAGAAAAACTAACTAATAGCATGGAAAAAAATGCCAAAGAAAAACAAAATTTAGAAGAAGATTTAAGAGATAATGCTAAAGATAAAGACCAATTACTTAAGGACGTTTCACAAAATAAATTAGATCAAAATTCTGCAAATCAAGAGGTTGATAAAATGAAAAGAGCGGTCGAACTTGTAAAAGATAAAATTAGGGGGATAGAATAAAATTCCCTTTAAATTTTTTTATTTGAATAGATTATTTTCATTGCTCCAAATAATTGATTTTTTTCCTATATTTTCTAAATATGTATTTGTTTGGCTAAAAGGTTTACTTCCAAAAAATCCTTTGTGAGCTGAGAAAGGTGAGGGATGTTTTGAAGCAATAATTAAGTTTTCATTTTCATTAATTTTAGTAGCTTTTTTTTGAGCAAAAGCTCCCCAAAGAATATAAACAATATGTTTTTTTTTACTTGCTATTTCACTAATTACAATATCTGTAAAAATTTCCCAACCTTTATTTTGATGTGATCCTGGCTCATCTTTCCTAACTGTTAAAGTTGAGTTTAACATCAGAATGCCTTGTTCAGCCCAAAAGCTAAGGTTTCCTGATTTAGGCTTCATTATATTTAAATCTTTACTCATTTCTAAGTAAATGTTTTTTAATGAAGGTGGCAAATTTACACCATCATTTATAGAAAAACATAATCCGTTTGCTTGGTTTTTTCCATGATAAGGGTCTTGACCTATAATTACAACTTTAATTTTGTCCCAAGCACAAAGCTCAAATGCTTTAAAAATTTCATTTTGTTTAGGATAAATTGTTTGGCTTGAATATTCTAAATCCAAAAAAGAGATTAAATCCTTAAAATAAAGTTTGTTAAATTCTTTTGAAAATAGTTCCTTCCATGAAACGGGATAGTTTTCAGTCATAAAATTATTCGTAATTATTTTTTATGCAAAAGTTTATTTTTTTATCTCTAAAATTATAACTTAATTTTGCAAAGCAGTTCTAAAATGGTTTTAACATAAATATGCAATCTAACATACGATTTTCATTTTTTTTAATTCTTATTTTATTTAGTACAAAAACATTTGGTAAAATTCCTTCTTATCAAACTAAAGAAAATCCTAAATTATACTTTCATTCAAACTTGGGTCAATGGGATGAAAATGAATTTTTAAGGGCTACGCTTCCAAATGGAGGATTTAATTATCATAAAAAAGGATTTTCATTTTATATAGATACTAAACCATTTATTCATGGAATGCCAATTGAAAGCGAAACCCAAAAAGAAATAATTAAAAGTGGAATCTTAATAAAGAATGGCAATTATTCTAAACCGCAAATCAACCAAGTGGCTAATTATAATTGGAATTATTTTTTAGGAAATGATAAAAAGAAGTGGGCTAGTGATGTGCCAGTTTTTGAACATTTTGAAATCAAAAATATTCTTAAAGGTGTAGACATGAATTGGCAGATTCAAGGTGAAAACTTAAAATATGAATTTGTATTAAGTCCTCATGCCAATCCCAACGAAATTATTTTACAACATCCCAATCTACAAAACCTAAAATTAATAGACGGAAATCTTGTATTAAATATTAAAAACACAACTTGGATAGAAAAAAAACCTTTAGCATACCAAATCAAGGGAAATAGAAGAATAGAAATACTTTGTGAATATGAAATCAAAGACAGCAACCAAGTTGGGTTTATATTTCCTGAAGCTTATGATACGAATTTAGTTTTGGTAATAGATCCATTACTGGTATTTTCTACTTATTCTGGCTCAGTTGCAGATAATTGGGGAAATACAGCTACTTATGACAAATTTGGAAATTTGTATTCTGGCGGAATCGCTTTATCAAATGGGTTTACAGTAAGCCCTACTGCATATCAAAATAATTTTACAGAATCACCATTTTCAAATTCATTTGTAGTAAGTGATATGGCTATTTTAAAATTTGATTCTACAGGTTCCAAGCTACTTTATGGCACATATTTAGGGGGTCAGGAAAGCGAAGTTCCACATAGTTTGATAGTAGATGGAAATAATAATTTAATCATTTTAGGTTCAACTAGTTCAAAAGATTTCCCTACTTCAAATAGTGCATTTGACAAAACATTTAATGGTGGCACAAACATTTATCCATTATATATTTCTTACATTAATGGTTCGGATATTGTGCTTTCTAAATTAAGCCAATTTGGTAATTTGCTTTTGGCTAGTAGTTTTTTTGGTGGAAGTAGCAACGATGGAAATATGATGCTAAATAACCCTTTGGTAAAAAATTATGGTGATGAATTCCGTGGAGATATTGGCTTAGATTCAGATGACAACATTTTCATTGTTTCTAATACATTTTCTTCAGATTTTCCTATAAAAAACGCTTTTCAAAGCATTAAAAAAGGAAGTCAAGATGCAATTATTATGAAATTAAAAAATGATTTATCTGACATAATATGGTCAACATTTTGGGGAGGAAATAACCAAGACAACGCCAATTCCATTCAAATTAATAAAGTAGGGGAAGTATTTTTTTGTGGTGGAACCAATAGCACTGATTTAAAAATGAATTCAATAAGCTTTAGAAATAGTTATTCTGGCGAGGTAGATGGGTTTGTAGCCAAGTTTTCTACCAATGGATCTTATTTGGCTTCAAGTTATGTAGGCACATCTTCTTATGACCAAGCTTATTTTGTACAAATAGATAGTGTAAATAATGTGTATTTATTAGGTCAGACAATGGGAACTTGGCCAATAACAAGAGGTGCATTTAATAATCCCAACAGTGGTCAATTTATTACAAAGTTCGATAAAAATTTATCAATAAACTTAATGTCAACAAGTTTTGGTTCTGGTAGAGGCAGCCCAGATATTTCTCCAACTGCATTTTTAGTTAGCCAATGTGGTCAAATATTTCTTTCAGGTTGGGGCGGTAATGTAAATGCAAGTAATATAAGAATCGGATTTTCAAGTTATTCTTATATTGGAGGGAATACATCTGGTTTGCCATTAACAAGAGATGCGTTTAGATCGGTAACCGATAGCTCAGATTTTTATTTAATGGTACTTTCTAAAAACGCTGGTAGTTTACTTTATGGGACATATTTTGGAGCCTATGCTAAAAATTCTTTTTCTTCTGGTTTTTCAGGTGATCACGTAGATGGAGGTACTAGTCGTTTTGATAAACAAGGAATAATTTATCAATCAGTTTGTGCAAGTTGCAAGGGAGGAGGTAGTTTTGTTCCAGATTTTTACACTTCACCCAACGCATATTCCAATCTAAATAGAAGTAATAATTGCAATAATGCAGCTTTTAAGTTTGATTTGAATACTTTAAAAGCCAAATTTCAAACATCCAATTTTCTAAATGGTCCTTGGGCTAAAGCAAAAGGTTGTGCGCCATTACCAGTATATTTTAACAACCAAAGTTTAGGGGGCAAATATTGGACATGGTTTTTTGGTGATGGAACTACTTTAAGTGGAAGCAATATGATAACAAATCATGTTTATAAAAAACCAGGTACTTATTTTACAAAACTAATCATTTATGATCCAGCAACTTGTTTGGAAAAAGACAGCGCATTGCAAACCCTAAAACTAGAAGGAATAGATTTCATTAAACCCAAAGATCAAATTATTTGTCAAAATGACGAAGCCAAAATCAAAATTGAATTTTTAGAACCTACTACTTTTAAATGGTTACCCAATAAACTTATATCTCTTAATGATTCTAATTCTACGAATATATTAGTAAAACCGCTTGTAAATTCTTATCTTTCATATACAGCTTTTGACACTTCCAAATGCAAAATTACAGACTCTTTATTTATAAATGTTGTTGAAAATAAACCTAAAATAAGTTTTAAAAATATTGATGAATGTTTGAATAATTCTAAAGTAATTTTAAAATCTAACATGGATAAAGGCATAGATTACAAATGGATTTTTGAAGATGGTAGCACATTTAAAGGTTCTGAATTAAGTTACACTTTTCCACAATTGGGAAACCAAAAAGTGGTTTTAGAGGGCGTTAATCAATATTGCACAAGATTTGATACATTAAATTTCAACATTAAACCCAATTTTATACCTAATTTAATTAGTCCTAATGAGGATGGTATTAACGATAAATGGCAATTGTTAGGTTTTGAAAAACCCAATGTTGAAATAGTTAATCGTTGGGGAGATTTAATTTATCAAAGAAATGAGTATGCTAATGATTGGAATGCACCTAATTCGCCTGAAGGAGTATATTTTTATAGCATAACTACTAAAGATAACAATAAATGTAAAGGTTGGTTGCAGATTGTAAGGTAAAGTATAATGCAATTAAAACTTTTTAGAAAAAATTATAAAAAATTAAAACACTTTTTATTAAAATTTGTATTAATGATTATTAAAACATTAAGAAACATATTTATTTTTATACTTTTTCTAGATAATGCGACTTTAGCTCAGGTTTCATCTCCAAAATATAGCAACGAATTTCTAAATTTAGGAGTTGGAGCGAGAGGTTTGTCTATGTCATCAGTACAAGTTGGTTTAGTAAATGATGTTACCTCTGGATTTTGGAATCCTGCTGGTTTGGTTTATCAAGAACAAAAATATCAATTTAGTTTTATGCATAATTCTTATTTTGCTGGCTTAGCACAATATGATTATTTAGGAGCTTCTACCAAGTTAGATACAAATAGTGCTTTAGGCGTTTCTGTAATACGTTTTGGTATAGATAATATTCCTGATACTCGTTTTTTATTTGATGCAAATGGTGCTATTAATTATAACAATATTCGTTTTTTTTCAGCGTCAGATTATGCGTTTCTTTTAACCTATTCAAGAATAGTGCCACAATTAAAAGGTTTGTCTTTAGGAGCAAATGTGAAAATTATTTATAGAAATGTGGGTTCATTTGCTAATGCTTGGGGCTTTGGTTTTGATGTGGGTGGGCGTTATGTTTCTAAAAATTTAATGCTTGGTGCAGTAATCAGAGATGTTACAACCACTTACAATTTATGGACTTTTAATACATCTGAGCTTAGAGACATTTTTGCGACTACAAACAATAAATTACCCACAGCAAGTACTGAAATTACTTTACCTAAAATGGTTTTAGGGCTAGGTTACCAGTTTTTAATAAAAAAAAGAATCGGTATATTGCCAGCTATGGATCTTGATGTAACATTTGATGGAAAAAGAAACGTAATCTTACCAGGGAGTTTCGCATCTATTAATCCCAAGTTTGGCTTAGAAGTAGACTATTTAAAAATTGTTTTTATAAGAGCAGGAATAGGTAATTTTCAATTAGTAAAAAACTTTAATGCAAGCACTTATTATAGCTTACAACCGAATGTAGGAATAGGCGTTAAAATAAAGAAATTTAGTCTTGATTATGCACTAACTAATTTCGGTGAGCAAGCACAAGGTTTGTATTCTCATGTTTTTTCAATCAAAATTGGCATACAATGAAAATGAATTTTAAATTGGTTTTTATTTTTTTATTTCTCCTAAGTTTTTTTATCAGAGGTAAAGCGTTTTCTCAACCTTTTGGAAATGAATGGATTAATTTCAACCAAACTTATTATGTATTAAAAGTTGCTGCTACAGGTGTTTATACTATATCATATACTGACTTAGAAAGTGCAGGAGTGCCTGTCTTTTCAAACGACCCTAGAAAATTACAAATCTGGACTAAAGGTATTGAACAAAGAATTAAAATAGAAGGCGAAGCTGATGGAAGATTTGATAATAACGATATAATTTATCTTTATGCTCAAGCAAATGATGGAAGAACAGATGCCGATTTGTACGATGGTGGAATGCAAAATGTAAGTAATCCCTATTATAGTTTATATACTGATACACTTTGTTATTATATTACTTTTGGAGATAATTTTGGCAAAAGAATGCCCGAATATAACATTACTCCTTCAAGCCCTTATGCTTCTTACCATTGGGCTGAACAGCTACAAATATATAAAGGGAGCTATAATATAGGAACTTACAATAACAGAAAAGATCCAGTTCCTTCTGCTTGGACGCCAGGGGAGGGTTTTGCATCTGGGGCTGTTGGATTAGGTGGAAATTTTGATGCAAATTTTAATTATCAGAATTTTGTACAAGTAGGTTTAGATCCTGTAGTTGATGGCATAGTTTTGGGAGTAAGTAACTCTTCTATTTTTGGTACTACGGTACAAGCAAATTTAGATAACAATTTTACTAATCTTGGAGATATAAGATTTATATACTCTAGTTTAGGTCAATTTCAATTTCCTATACCAGGTGGAGCAAATAATGCTTTAACAGCTTCAGGCATTACTATTCGATGTAGAAATAATGTAGCAGGCGGTGGAAATACAGCATTTAGCTATTTAAGAGTTAAATATCCGCAGTTGCCAGATATGAGTACTTTGAATACTAAGATTTTTGAAACACCAGAAAACAATTCAGGAACTTTGAATTTTCAAATTACAAACTGCCCTTCCAACTCTAAAATATTTGATTTTACAGATGAAAACAACGTAAGTATAATTAATTACATTGATCAAGGTTCAGGTAGTTTGGCTATGGGAATCCCTAACGCTGAAACAAAAAGAAAAATTTGGGTTGGAAACATATTTCAAAATTTTATTCCCAATACAATAAAAGAAATTAAGTTTAAAAAATATATTTCTAATCCGCAAACTTTTTTAATCATTACTCATCCGAGCTTAACTATTCCTACAACTAACTCAAAAAATGCAGTAAAAGAATATGCTAGTTATAGAAAATCATTTCAAGGAGGGGGTTACGATACACTTACAGCATTTACAACCGATCTTTATCACCAATATGCATCTGGAATAAATAGTCCAATTGCTTTAAGAAGGTTATTAACAGAATTGTGTTCTCAGCCTCAAACCAAACCTTCATATTTATTTTTGTTAGGTAAAGGAGTTGATGTAGATGAATATAGATTATATGGCTCTGGATATATAAACAATTTAGTTCCTCCAATGGGTTTTCCAGGAAGTGATATTCGATTTACATCAGGTTTGGCGAGCACAAATTCGGAACCTGCTATTCCTACAGGGCGAATATCTGCACGTACGCCAGAAAATGTATTAAATTATTTGAATAAAGTAAAAGAACATGAATCATTACCCAAAGACTTATTATGGAGAAAAAATATACTTCAGCTGAGTGGTGGTGGAGACCCAAACACTATTGCAAATATAAGATTTTATATGGGTCAATCAGCAGAGGTTATAAAAAATAAATACTTAGGTGGAAATGTAAAACAAGTAAGAAAATCAACTGATAAATCATACGAATTTGTAGACATTACAAAGCAAGTAAATGAAGGATTAAGTTTGATAGATGCATTTGGACATTCCACAGAAAGTGTTACGGAAATAGACATTGGTTATGCTTCTAATGATTTATTAGGTTATTCTAATAAAGGAAAATATCCGCTTTTGTGCATCAATGGTTGTGATGCAGGAAATGCATTCACATCCGGTTCAATAGGAGAAGATTGGACACTTACTCCTAACAGAGGTGCGATAGGTTTTTTAGCAGTAACCTACTTAGGTTTTGTAAGCCAGTTGGCTCAATATTCAGGTATTTTATATGATGTTATGTATAAAGATTCTTTGTTTTTCTCCAAAAGTATAGGTCAAATCCATCAAGAAACCACCAAAAGATATGGAAATGAAACAGGCTATAATCCATCTTATGTATCTCATTCTGATCAAAAAGTGCTTCAATCTGATCCTGCAGTGAAAATTTTTGGTCCATCTAAAGCAGATTATGGCACATCAAATTCAGAGATTTTCATTAAATCACTAAATGGTAAAACAGTAACTGCCGAATCAGATTCTTTTGCTTTAGGAATTGTAATAAGCAATTATGGTAGAGCCTACACTGATTCTATTTTTATTTGTGTGCAACGTACTTACCCTGACAACTCAGTTGTGAATGTAAGTTCTGTTCCAGTAAATCCTGTTTTTTTGAAAGATACTGTTTATGTAATTATTA
>JAAFJZ010000004.1:7766-28993 GCA_013298205.1 Cytophagales bacterium | reverse complement strand
CTTTTATGAAGTTGAACAGCAAATGTGTGATCTAATTTTGGTAGAATTTCGCTTAATTTCTCAAGATCATTACTTAAAAGTCTATTTCTTTCATCAGCTTCGGAGGGCAAAATATCTATCAGTTCATTAAATTGTTTTTCAAAATCAACATTAGCTTCTTGATAAAATTTATTGATTTGGGTGTGTCCATTTAATGAGCGATATTTATTTAGTTTTACTGCCCATTCTCTTTCTTTGTCATCTATTTCATCGTCTGCACCTGCAATCAAAACAGCAACCATGGCTGTAGATTTTAATAAAATTGATTGTTCTTCTGTTGTTAAATGTTTGATAAGTTCCATTAGTTATTATTTTTTTGCAATCTAGTTATACGTAATAAAAAAAAAGGGTTTTCAAATATTTATTTTATTAGATTAATTTTTTATTTATTAACAATATCAAATTTGAAATCAAACAAAATATAGTTTAATATTGTTAAATATTTATCAAATTATAATCACATGTCTGTAACTGAAGCATTTGACAATACCTTTAAAGACGAAATTAACAACAACAAGGCTGTAGTCGTAAAATATTATGCAGATTGGTGCGGGAACTGCAAGTTGTTTTCACCTAAATTTAAAAGACTATCAAATGATGAAAGATTTTTAAATATTCACTTTATTGATGTAAATGCAGAAAACTCTCCCGAATCTCGTGCTATGGGTGAAGTGAAAAACTTACCTACTTTTGCCACATTTTTAAATGGGAAATTATTGCAATCTGAATCTACAAGCAAGGAAGAAGTTTTGGTTGAAATGTTGAATAAGCTAAATTAATTACTTTCAAAATGCAAATACCTATTATCAAAAAAACTGTTGAGCTTTATTCTATTTCTGAACTTAAAGAAGCAGAAGAAGCTATGTTGGAAGAGCTTTATCCTAAAATAATTATTGAAGGTTATGATGAAGGCGAAAAACTTACCCATGTTTTAGCAGCCATTTGGATTAAAGAAGAAATGGTTAAAGAAAACCTTGAATTTCCTGCAGCATTAAGAGAATATACGAAAAAGGTTAGAACTTCAATAAGCTAATTTTATTTTTTTAAACTGGCAATTCATCCATTTGAATTCTCAATTATTTTTATTGGATTTTTAAAAATGCTATAATTTTTAAGCCTAAAGTTTTAACCTTGATTCTTTTGTTAAAAAAAATTTATAAATCTATTTTTTCAGAAAAAACCAGAATCTCTTTTAGAGAAAATGTGATTAAATTGTTTTCTTATTTTTATAAAGGAAAAGGATATTATTGTGTTTGTTGCAAAAATGAGTTTACACGTTTTTTGACCAAGGGCAATATTCCAAGAACTCAAGCTCAATGTCCATTTTGTGGTTCTTTGGAACGAACAAGGGTTTTGAAAATGTATCTTGAAAACGAAACAACAGCCTTTAATTCGACTCAAAAAATCTTACATTTTGCTCCCGAAAAGAGTTTGCTAAAATTACTTTCAGCCTCAAATCCAAATTATATAGATGCTGATATTAATCCCAATTATGCAAACCACGTGATAGATATAACAGATATTCCCTATCAAAATGCCTATTTTGATATAATTATTTGTGCGCATGTACTTGGGCATATTCCTGATGAGCAAAAAGCAATTTCTGAATTATTTAGGGTCATAAAACCAGGAGGAGTTGTGCTTATTCAAACACTTTTAAATCGAGAAAGAGACACTTTTGAAGATTATGCAATCGTTTCGGAAAAAGACAAACTAAAATATTATGGAGAAAGAGATTTATGTAGGTTACATGGAAAAGATTTTTCATTTAGGCTTAAAAAAGCAGGTTTTGAGGTTTTGGAAATTGATTATAGAATGAATTTTGATACGAGTCAAAGACTAAAATATAGCTTAGGAGATGGAAATCGAGAGCTTATTTTTAGATGCAGCAAATCATAACCTTCTTTTCATCTCATTCTTACCAAGAAACATTTTTATAAAATAATAAATATGCTCATATTTTAAAATTTCTTCAGCGGAGTACGCATCTTTTTCCATAGCAATTCTTTGAAAGTGTGTTTGTATAGATTCATTTTTAAAGCCTGCACATCCAAATGTAAAATCAATATTTTTTGCAATTTGATTGAAAAATGACTTTGAAACGCCATAGTCAGTAAATGGAAAAGAAAACAAGGAATAGTTTAAATCAAACTTACTTTTTAAGAAGTTAAGCGAATTTTCAGTTTGCTCTATTTGGCTTGCTAATGGCAAAAATTGATATTCTGGATGATCTACGCTATGGGCACCGAAAGTAAAGTTTTGTTTTTGTAAAGACTTAATTTGATTAGAGTCTAAGTAGGGTTTTGTATTTTTTAAGTAAAAATCAAAATCAACTTCAACACTTAAAGCCAAAGAATCTAGTTTGTCTTTTTGAAAATAATCAACATTTAAAATATTGTCCTTTAAAGATTTGCTAGACTTGAAATTGTGCTTTTCTATTAAGTGTCTTTGTAAATTCACCTCAATTTTTTCAATTTTATTTATTAAGATGCTTGCTTTATACCTAAAAAATAAATCTTTATTGTCTATAAAATTGCTATTCAGGAAAAATGTGGCGGGAATGCCTTTTTTGATTAAAATGGGGGCTATGGTATGATAAATTTCACTCAAACCATCATCAAAAGTAAGTAGAAATGATTTTTTTGTTTTTATAAAGGAGTCTCTTTTAAAGTCTTCAAGAGCAATAGGATTGTAAAATTTTAACAAATATTCCAAATCATATTCAAATTGCTTTACGTTTTTCACTCTGTAAAGATGTTTGATATGTACAAGTTCAGAATTAGATATAGTATGATAAAATGGCAAAATAAGCTTTTCCTTTCTGATAGACATCAATAAAGAAAGCGGAAAAAATCTTGTGTTTTTCGCTATAAAATCTAAAAAGAGATTTTGGTTCATTAGAATTCAATTTTTAGTTCCTGCGAATGAATTTTTATTTCAATTTTTGTTTCCCCTCTTTTATTGGCAAAAAGTTTTCACCCGTTACTACATTTTTGCCCGTTTTCGCTTCCAATTCTTTTCGTGCATTTTTAGCCACAGCACCACCCTTTTTACTTGCAGTAGCATTCTCAGAAATCCCTTTAGCATTTACAGACTCGGCTATCTGCCTTGTAGAAAGTTCAGTAAAAATTAATTCAGCCTCGCTCATGTGATCTCTTAAATTTTGAGATTTTAAGCCCTTCAAATCTTTATGGTTTTTGACCGTTAAACCCGTCCATTCTTGGTGAATAATATTGGTTAAAAAAGCAAATTCATCCGATTTTTCCACACCACTTTCTTTCCAATAATCTGTAAGTTTATTTCGGGTCTCTTGCCCAGTCATTCTTTGCTGAATCCATTTTTCGCTTCTGCCCAGTTTTTGCCAATTTTCCCTCGCTCTATCTACACTTTGTTCGGGATTGCTTATTTCTTGCATACGCTCGTAGCCTACTTTGGCAAGCCATTGCTTAAAAGGTTCTGCTTTTGGTGAAGGTATAGATTGGATAATTCGAAGCAATGTTTCTGTATCTGCGGCATCTGTTTCTCTGTTTTTTCCATCATCAGCAATCATTTTCAACCGTACGATTTTATCGTACACTTCACTTCCTTCAGACTCCAGCTTCTTTTTTAAGTCGCTCCAATATCTTTTAGGAATAGAACTTCCAGTTAGTATTTCCACCACATCAATTACAGAAAAATACCACTTCTCCTTTTCGGAATCATAATGGCTTCTGATTTTTTTGCTTTCAAATAATTTTATGTCGCTCATTTGAATTAAGTTTTGATTTAAAGGTTTATTCACTGAGATAAAATTAGTTAAAATAAATAACTTAGACAACACAGATTAAAGAAAGAGATTAGATTAAAAAAAATTAATTTTAATGATTTTAAGTGCTTTTTAGATAAAAAAAATTAAAATCATATTTTAAATAATTTAACACAATTTCATTATACTTTCCTAAGAATGTTTTTAGAGTTAATCCCTAATCTTATTTTCATTCAAGTCTATACTATAAAATACCAGCAACAAAGATATACTCAATACGTATAGAATATATCTTTATATTATTAAACATGAATAATTCCTTTCGTTTACCCATTTTATTTCTATTTGTTCTAAGTTCATTTTTAATTTTTTCATGCAACCGTGCCATTGAAAAACCTACAAAATATATTGCTTACGTAGGTAGATATACTGACAAAAATGCTGAAAAACAACCAGATAACCGTTTTGATAGAATGCATGAGTTTACGCTTAAGCAATACGTTGAGCAGTTAAATCAGAAATCTTATCCAATCAATTTTGAATTAAAAACTTTTGATTGCAAAAGAGATACATTAGAGGCAGCAAATATTTATGAAGAAATTGCAAAAGATACGAATATTATAAGTGTAATTGATAACACTTGGGGGCTTCATTTGGCAGGAGCTAGAAAAGTTATAAAAGAAAAGCAAATTCCTGTTATAGCAATTAATGCAGACCACAATTTTGCTGATTTTGGTTCACAAGTTGTTTTCACAGGAAATAACGATTATTTACCTTCCGAAATCACGTCTTTTACCCAAAAAATCCTCAATTCTAAAGAAGTTATTTTTGTTTCTGAAGCCGATTATTCCCTTCATAAAAGTTTTCTAGCCGATTTTACAAAAAATGGAATAAAGGTTAGAAAAATGTTTACCGTACTAAATAGTTCAAAAAACAAAGACTCTTCCTTTGCAGCATTAGCAAAAGAAATAGACCAAGCTTTTGCAAAAGAACCATCGCTTAAAAATACATGGATAGCCGTTAATTTACATAATGAATACGGTCAAAAGCTTTTAAACCATATTGATGCTAAACATACAAATGTAAAATTGATAGGGCATGCATATATAATTCAAACTATCGGTAATTTTAAATTTGGTAAGAATAGTGGAAACGAATTAATATTAATCAATAATCCAAGTGATGCTACACCAAGAAAAATTGCTCTTGATTTGCATGATTTTAAAAAAACAAATCCAGAATTATATTTAAAATCAGTTTCACCATTATTTCCTAAAAGATGTCATGATGCCATTTCTATCATTGGCAATTATTGTGTTACTCACACAGATTCAAATATAACAAGAAAAGATTTTGCAAATTATTTTACAGAACTTAGAAACACAACCCAAAAAACAACTGATGAATTGTACTATTTTAATGATAAAAATGAATTGATTCCAGATTTATTTTATGTGCAATACAAAGATGGAAGGTTATATTCATATAGGGAACAATTGAATAAAAAAGGGCAAGTAATTCCTAACTTAATAGCTGGAATGGAAATCATAGATTTATACAATCTTGATGTAGGAACAAACACTTTTCAAGCTGATTTTTATTACTGGATTAAAGCCGATAGCATAAATTATGATGCTGAAAGATTTATACTTTTTCCAAACATGAAAGAATCTGGCAGCGCAAAATCTTTGGTTTTAGAAAAAAATGAAAATGGAATGATTTATAAACTTTATAAAGTTTCTGGTCTTTTTCATCAAGATTACGACTTAAAAGAATATCCTTTTGATCAACAAGAAATAAGCATCAGTATGGAAGTAATGAATCCTGCAGAAAAACTTAAAATCGCTTTTGACCAATCTGCTTTTCAGCAAGACACTACCTTTTTAGAAAAGTTTAAGGTTAGAGGTTGGGATAAAGAAAAATACTTACTAACAGTAGATAATAGAATTTCTTCAACAATGCGTGGAGACCCAGAAAGTGCAGAAGACGAATTAAAAAAATACCAAGTTTTTTCTTTTCGTTTGTTTGTAAAAAGAACTTTAACAGGTCCATTTCTTGAAATAATTATGCCACTAATGTTGATTGGTTTTGTAGCTATCGCATTGTTATTTATAAAAGATTTATCTTTTGGAAATATTGGAGAAGTAAGTGCCGGTACTTTCTTGGGTATTATTACCTTTTCTATTGCTATGGCTTCGCTTTCACCAAGTACCGATTCAATAACTAGAAGTGATATTTTGTTTTGGGCTACTTTTACAGTTGTACTTTCTTGTTTCTTTACTATCATAGTTTGCAATTCGCTTTACGCTACACGTGAGCAAATAAGAGGCATTAAGTTTGTTAAAAAATTGAGGTTATTTTTGATTTTTGCTTATGCAACTTCATGCGCTTTGATTTTAACTTGGTAGATTACAATAAAATTTAGATTTTTTTTTGAATAATTAATTATTTAAATATTATTTTTTACAATTTTTTTTAACCTAATTTTGACCCCGAATACTTCCAATCATTTAATATAATCAAAACATGAAAATAGCTGTAGTTGGTACAGGATACGTTGGCTTAGTAACAGGAGCTTGCCTTGCAGAGGTAGGCATAGAAGTTACTTGTATAGATATAGATACCAAAAAGATAGAGAATCTCAAAAAAGGCATTTTACCAATATATGAACCAGGTTTAGAATCAATCGTTTTAAGGAATTTTGAAAAAGGAAGGCTAAGCTTTTCTACCAGTTTGGCTGAAAGCGTTCAAGGGTGCCAAGTCGCTTTTATAGCTGTGGGTACACCTCCAGGTGAAGATGGCAGCGCAGATTTAAAATATGTTTTGGGTGTAGCCAACGAAATTGGCACGCACATCTCTGAGCATATTGTAGTAGTAACCAAAAGTACAGTGCCTGTCGGTACAGCCGAAAAAGTAAGAGGAGCCATCAAACAAGCTTTAAATGCTCGCCAATCTACAATTGATTTTTCTGTGGCTTCCAATCCTGAATTTTTGAAAGAAGGTGCTGCCGTAGAAGATTTCCTCAAACCAGATCGAATCGTAATTGGTGTAGATTCGCCTAAAACAGAGGAAATAATGAGCAAACTTTACAAACCATTTGTACTGAATGGGCATCCTATACTTTTCATGGATATTCCATCTGCTGAAATGACCAAATATGCAGCCAATGCTATGTTGGCTACTAAGATTAGCTTTATGAATGATATAGCCAACCTTTGTGAAATTATGGGTGCTGACGTGAATAAAGTAAGAAAAGGAATAGGAACTGACCCAAGAATAGGGAACAAATTTATTTACCCTGGCATAGGTTATGGCGGTTCTTGTTTTCCAAAAGATGTAAAAGCATTGATTAATACCGCTAAAGACAATAAATACAATATGCGTATTCTCAATGCAGTTGAAGAGGTAAATGAAGCCCAAAAATCGGTTTTGTTTGATAAAATTACCAAAAAATTCGGTCAAGATTTAACAGGTAAGAAATTTGCCATTTGGGGACTTTCTTTCAAACCCAATACTGACGATATGCGTGAAGCACCTTCAGTAGTGATTATAGAAAAAATATTAAGCCATGGTGGCAAAGTAACCGCTTACGACCCTGTAGCGCAAAAAGAAGCTGAACATATTCTGGGAAACAAAATTAGTTATAGTAAAGATGATATGGGCTGTTTGCATGATGCAGATGCCTTGCTTATAATCACAGAATGGGCAGAATTTAAAGCCCCAAACTTTGACACCGTAAAAGCGAAAATGAAATCTTCAATTATTTTTGATGGTAGAAACATTTATGATGCCAAAGAAATGAAAAGTTTAGGTTTTGAATATTATTGTATAGGATTAAATACATCAAATTAAGATATGAAAAAAGTACTAATTACAGGTGGGGCAGGCTTTTTGGGCTCGCATTTGTGTGAAAAATTTTTAGCTGAGGGCTGTTATGTAATAGCTATGGACAACCTCATTACGGGCGATATGAAAAATATTGAGCATTTGATGAAATTGCCAAATTTTGAATTTTACCACCACGATGTTGCCAAATATATTCACATTCCTGGTGAATTGGATTATATTATGCACTTTGCTTCCCCTGCAAGTCCGATAGATTATTTAAAAATTCCGATTCAAACCCTCAAAGTAAGTTCTTTAGGCACACATAATGTAATGGGATTGGCCTTAGCCAAAAAAGCAAGAATATTAGTTGCCTCTACGTCAGAAGTATATGGAGACCCCATCGTACACCCGCAAACAGAAGATTATTGGGGAAATGTAAACACCATCGGGCCACGTGGATGTTATGATGAAGCCAAACGTTTTATGGAAGCTATGACTATGGCTTACCACAACCACCATGGCGTAGAAACCCGTATTGTGCGTATATTTAATACGTATGGTTCTCGTATGCGACTCAATGATGGCAGAGCTTTGCCAGCTTTTATAGGTCAAGCTTTAAGAGGTGAAGATATTACCGTTTTTGGTGATGGCTCACAAACCCGCTCATTTTGCTATGTAGATGATTTGGTAAATGGCATTTACAAACTTTTGCTAAGCGATTATCATTTGCCAGTAAATATTGGCAACCCCGTAGAAATTACCATTAAAGAATTTGCAGAAGAAGTAATTAAATTGACAGGAACTACCCAAAAAATAGTTTACAAACCACTTCCACAAGACGATCCAAAACAAAGAAAACCTGATATTAGCAAGGCAAAAGAAATCTTAAACTGGGAACCCAAGGTAGCTAGAGCCGAAGGCTTGAAAATAACTTATAATTATTTCAAATCTCTCGATCAATACAACAATGTACCCAAAGAATTCAATACCAAAAATTAAAATTTAGGGTTTTAGTATGATAAAATGCTGGTTGTTTAATTTTTCCAATTACATCACCAGCATTTTACAAAATAGGAATTCTATCAAATATTAGGGCGTATCCCTATCGGGTCGGGCTATCGCTACAAGTCCTCGTTCGTGCCTCACTGTGGGCTTTTCGCTCTATCCCTTACGCAAATAGTCCCACTTTTTTACATTAAAATTGCTTTACCGAGACTTTTCAAGAATCTAAAAACATTTAAAATTTATATTTGCTTCCAAATTTAGACAAAAATCATAATGAATGAGATAGGCTCAGATCAATTATTAAATAAGATATCTGAACTTTTAATTTCAGCTAAATTAAAAGTTGTTCAAGCAGTAAATCAAACAATGGTTTTTACTTACTTTGAAATTGGTAGAATGATAGTTGAGGAAGAACAAAATGGTAAAGAACGAGCTACTTATGGAAAGTATATTATCAAATCTTTATCTGAAAGACTTACTCTTGAATTTGGAAAGGGTTTTTCTCAAAGAAATTTAGAGCAAATTAGGCAATTTTATTTGGTTTATTCAAAAACGCAAACAGCGTCTGCGGAATTCAATTTGAGTTGGTCTCACTACATGAAACTAATGCGAATAGACGAGATAAATGAAAGAAAATTCTATGAAATAGAGGCTTATAAAAACAATTGGAGTTTAAGAGAACTAAATAGACAATATGATACAGCTCTTTTTGCTCGTTTAGCACTGAGTAAAAACAAAAGCGAAATATTAAAGCTTTCTACAGAAAGTCAAACATTAGAAAAACCTCAAGATGCAATTAAAAGACCCTTATGTACTAGAATTCATAGGACTTCCTGAAAACTCTAATTATTCGGAAAGTGAATTGGAACAAAAATTAATTGATAAATTAGAGAATTTCCTTTTAGAACTAGGAAATGGATTTACGTTTGTAGCACGTCAAAATAGGATAAGCTTTGATGATAAACACTTCAAGGTAGATTTGGTATTTTATAACAGAATTTTAAGATGTTTTGTGTTAATTGACCTGAAAATTGGAGAATTAAAGCATCAAGACATTGGACAAATGCAGATGTACGTAAACTATTATGACAGGCTAATAAAATTGGAAGATGAAAATAAAACAATTGGAATTATACTTTGTCAAAATAAAAGCGAAGCTGTTGTTGAATTTACTCTACCAGAAAATAATCAACAAATTTTCGCAAGCAAATATTTAACGATTTTGCCAAGCAAAGAAGATTTAATGAGAATACTAAATTATAAAGACCAATACAACTTTAACAATCAAGAAGATTAAGATGCGCCATTTTTTTTATAATGCTAAATTGCAATAAAAATAATATAAAAACGAAATAAATATATGATAGACTGTCATTTACATATTTGGGATCAAGAGAAAGTAGAGTACGAATGGCTTAAAAAAACCAAGGGAATTTTAAGCGAGAACTACGTTTTTGAAAATATTTCACCCATTTTGGCTCAACAAAAAGTAGAGAAATGTATTTTAGTTCAAGCTGCAAACACGATTGAAGAAACGCAATATATGCTAGAAGTAGCAAAAGCAAATCCTCAAATAGCAGGTATTGTGGCTTGGTTACCACTCACAAATTCAGTTTATACAGCAAAAATAATTGAGAAATATAAGCTTGAAAGCAAAATAATAGCCATTCGCCACCTCATTCATGATGAAGCAGATGAGAAATGGCTTATGCAAGCCGAAGTACTAAAAAGTTTAGAAATTTTAGCGCAAAATAATTTTCCTTTTGAAATTGTAGCCAATAAAAAAGGGCATTATGAATGTGTAAAACACATCGCACAAAATATTCCTACGCTCAAACTTGTGCTCGACCACCTAATGAATCCTTATTATTATGGTCAAAACACAGGAACTTGGGAATCGGATTTTAGAGATTTAGCTCAATTTCCCAATATTTATGCTAAAATTTCAGGTCTTGGAATTAATGTTCCAGATTTAGAAAACTGGTCAGCCGAAAACATCAAACCTTATATAAAAACAGCCATAGAAGCTTTTGGTATTAAAAGATTATGTTGGGGAGGGGATTGGCCAGTTGCACTTTTAGCGGGAGACTATAAGCGCAATTTTGATGCTGTTTTCTTTGTTTTAAATGATTTATTAAGTTCAGATGACATCAATCAAATTACAAATTTAACGCCAAATGAGTTTTATGGCAAGGTCTTGTAAATAATGCAACAATAGCAAAACAACTGATTTAATTATTTGTTTTCCAACAATATATCTTTGTAAATGCTTTAATAATAACACATTGGAAAAAAAGCTTTTAGAAAATAGGATTTCACTTTCTGCGCTTATTTTTCATACCATAACCTACTGTAACAAGAAAGCGTGGTCTTATACATTTTGGTTAAAACCAGAATCTAGCGAAGTTTTTTTTCTCATAGACACTTCTAAAACCTTAATAAAAGGTATTCCAAGTTTTGAAAATAATGAAGCTTATTTTGCCGTGTCTGCTTTCGAAAATGAAGGTTTAGAAAAAACCATTTTACTACAGCCAGATATACTTTTTACTTTTTGTCAAGATAAAGGCGTAATAATTGAAAATGCTACACTAAAAAAGGAATTAGCATTAACTTTTATAGAGTCTTGTTCTGAAAATATTCAACCCAAAACTTCTAACCCGATTTTTATTGAAGAGGAAGAAATAATTAAAAACCGTTTTATTGCGCATGTTCAAGAAGCTTTGTCTCAAATAGAAAACGGATTTTTTGATAAAGTGGTTTTGTCTGAAAGTTTTAATTATAATGTTACAAATTTTAATCCTGCAGAACTTTTTTCAAAAATTATAGAAAATAATACTCATGCTTTTGTTAATTTAATTTGCCTTAAAGGAAAAGAAGTTTGGATTGGAGTTACACCAGAAAAGCTTTTATCTAAAGATAAAAATGGACTTATTCATACAGTAGCTTTGGCTGCTACACAAGCCTTCAATCCAAATATTGAAATAAAAGATGCAACTTGGTCGGGAAAAGAGATAGAAGAACAAGCTTTGGTGAGTAGATATATAATCAATTGTTTTAAAAAATTAAGGCTAAGAGAATACCAAGATTTTGGACCATATACTGTAAAAGCTGGTAATTTATTGCATTTAAAAACAGACTTTTATTTCAATACCAAGGAAGTCGAATTTCCAAATCTTGCTTACTTATTGCTTTCGCTTTTACATCCTACTTCAGCTGTATGTGGCATGCCTTTAGCTCCAGCTTTTTCATTTATTAAAGATATTGAGTGCCATTCTAGGGAACTTTATTGTGGCTTTATTGGGCCTGTAAATATATTAGGAGAAAGCAGTTTGTTTGTTAATTTGAGGTGCTTGAAATATGAAAATAGTACACTTCATTTTTTTGCTGGAGCAGGGATAACTAGCTCATCTAATCCAGAAAATGAATATAAAGAAATTAAAAACAAATCTAAAATTTTACTAGATTATTTTAAATAATTATTTTTTTAAATCATTCCCAACTGTAATAACCTTCAATTGGCAAATGATCAGAAAACTTGATGTTATTATAGGTTATAAACTTATCGCAATTTAATTGTTTAGAATAAAATTGGTTGTCTATTCTTAAAAAAGGTATTCTACCGTTATAAGTTATCCCAAACCCTGTTCCAGCTTCCTCAAAGCTGTTTTCTAATCGCTCACTTAATGATTCGTAACAATAGCTATAAGGAGTATCATTCAAATCGCATGCTAACAACACAGCATATCGACAAGTGTCTATATGTGAACAAATTTCATCTAATTGTTCAGATTTTTTAATAAATCCTTCTTTTAAAGTATTAAAATGTTTTAAACCTAAAACAGGGTCTTTACTTTTGGTAACATTGTCTATAAGTTCTTTATCATCGATACTCATTGAATGCAGATGAAAATTATAAACTCTTAAAGTGTCATTATTAGCTAAAATATCAGCATATAAAGTTTGGTTATTATCACCTCTTTTTAAAATATTCCCTTTGTTTAAAATTTCAAATTTAGAATATATAGCCATACCAAATTTACCATCGTTGCCATTTTTTACCGTGTAACTTACATGATGAAAGGGATATTTCGAACTAAATTTTTCATGTGTGTTAAAAATAGTAGAATTTTTTTCATCATAAAATTCTTGAAGTAAAAGTATGTCGGCATCTGAGTTTAGTAACCATTCAATCATATCTTTACTAGATTGATAATTATCATTTTTTAAGTGGTCATAAACGTTAAAAATTCTTGTATTGTAGCTAATTACTTTTAAACTCGAAGGTTTTATTTCTGAAAAAGGATGTACAGAAACACTTCTAATAATAAAATCATATCCCCAAATTAATACAGCCAAAGAAAGTAATCCTCTAAAGGGACGAAATGCTAGCCAAAACAATATAAAAAATAAGTTTAAAATAATTACGAATGGGCAAACCCAAGACAAAAAACCAGCCAACCAAAATTCTTTAGGTGAAACTTCCACAGAATAGAAAATCACAAGGCTAATTACCGAGAAAAAAATATTGAAAATAAAAACGATTCCACTAATCATGGCAGTATGGATGAAAAATGTTGAAATTCATTAAAAGATAAGTTTGAAATGATTGTGTTTTAATATCCTTTGTTAAAGTTGTCAAATATAGTAGATGTGAGAGTAAAACAAAATTGAAATTCTAATTTTTTAATTTTTAAAGGTCATGTTTTTGAAATTTATATTGTGATTATAAGAAGGTTAAATGAAATAATTTATTGATTATTGTAAATAAATATTTCTTTAATCTTAATATTTTTGTAATTTTGATCTTTCATTGCCCAGATGGTGAAATTGGTAGACATACTACTTTGAGGTGGTAGCGCTGTAAAAGGCTTGCGAGTTCGAATCTCGCTTTGGGCACTTTTTTAACTTAATTTTCTTATTAAATTATTTTTATTCATTAATGAGCGTTTTCAAATTTATTTTTAGCTTGTTTTTTTATCAATGGGTTAGTAAGCTTAAAATCAAAATAATTTAGTTTTATATACCATACATTTTACTTACACTGCTAACAGAAAATGGTAATTGACAGATTTTTAAAAAAATAAGGATTTATTCAAGACAACTTTCCACGTAAATTTTACTGCGTTCATCTGTTATTTTCCCTATCACATCATGAGCAAACGCTTTTGTTAACATGTTCATAGCCGTTTGATGCCCGATACCTCGAGATTTGAGGTAAAATAAATCGTCAGGATTTAGTTTACCTATCGTGCAGCCATGTGAGCATTTTACGTCATCGGCAAAAATCTCTAATTGTGGTTTGGTAAAAACGGTGGCATCGCTTGAAAGCAATAAGTTTTTATTGGATTGGTAAGCATTTGTCTTTTGAGAATCTTGACGTACTATAATTTTCCCATTAAAAACAGCTGTAGAAGCATCGTTTAGAACACCTTTGTATGTTTCATTGCTTTGACAGTTTTCGGCTTGGTGATCTGCCAAAGTGTGGTTGTCAATGTGAGATTGTTCATTTAAGAAATACAAACCCATCATATTGGCTTCTGAGTCAGGCTTTTGAATAACAAAATTTAAGTTATTTCTCAACATTCCTCCTTTTAAAGAAATGGTAGATGTATGGCTAATAGATTTCTCTTTTTGAATCACGTGGATTGTACAAACACCAAAATGATTGGCTTCAAGGTTTTGAATCTGGGTATAATCTAAAATTGCATCCTCACCCAATTCAAATTCGGAAACTTGGTTATACATTCCGATTTGTGCACCTTTTCCAATAAAAAAAGAGGTGAACGAAGGTTTAGATTTTTTTTCTAATACAAAATAAAATCGATTATATGTTTCTTGGGCTGAGATTTGGGTATCTAAAATGTGAAAAATAGCTATATTTTGCTTCTCGCCTATGTTTTTGCAAATCAAAAGTAAAGGCTCTGTATTTAAAGCCGTATTCAAGGCATGAAACCCATCATTTTGATACGATTTCGCATGGTCGTAATGAGTGAGATATAATTTTACTTCCTCTTCGTTTAGCTGCGCAAAAGGTTTTGCAATGCAATTTTCTGGTAAATTTTGAAACAACAATTTTCCATTTAAAAAAACCAAACGAAATGGGAAATCTTGGATAAGAGCCTGAATTTCTGGTGTTATGGCTTCAATATTTTCACTTAGAGCCTCAAAACCTGCATCCATGGCTTTCTTTGCCAAGGGCGTGTATCTCCACTCTTCATTTTTTATGCTTGGCAAACCCAATTTTACATAATCTTGAAAGGCAGAATTTCGTTTTTCTAGTAAAAATTTCGTCTCTTTTAGGTTGTTTTTGAGATTTTCAAACGCTTTACTTGCCGCTTCTTTTGTCATAAAATGTTGTACTTGGATAAATTTTAAAGATTAAGAAACAGTATCAAACTCAGCTTTTATAAAATCATAGCCTTTTTCTTCCAGTTCTAATGCTAAATCTTTATTGCCAGATTTCACAATTCTACCTTTATAAAGTACATGGACATAATCGGGAACGATATAATCGAGTAATCTTTGGTAATGGGTTACCAAAAGCACGGCATTGTCCTTGCTTTTGAGTTGGTTTACGCCTTGGGCTACAATTCTTAAGGCATCGATATCGAGCCCAGAATCAGTTTCATCCAAAATAGCTAATTTGGGTTCGAGCATAGCCATTTGAAAAATTTCATTTCTTTTTTTCTCTCCACCCGAAAAACCCTCATTGAGTGAACGACTAAGCAAAGTTTGATCTATATTGACCAATGCCATTTTTTGCTTCATAAATTTCAAAAACGCAACCGCATCCAATGGCGCAAGACCTTTATGTTTGCGTACCTCATTTACGGCAGTTTTAATAAAATTGGTTGTACTTACACCTGGTATTTCTATCGGATACTGAAAGCCTAAAAATAAACCCTCTCTTGCACGCTCTTCAGGTGAAAATTCCAGTAAATCTTTTCCCTCAAAGCTCACTGAACCTGAAGTAACTTCGTAATTTTCTTTTCCTGCCAAAACAGCTGCCAAAGTACTCTTTCCTGCACCATTCGGCCCCATGATGGCATGCACTTCACCTGCTTTTATATTGAGACTTAATCCGTTTAGTATTTGTTTATCTCCAATTTTGGCATAGAGATTTTCAACTGTAAGCATATATCTTGTTTTGTATTCAATTTATAAAAAATAAACGCAATATTAGCGATTTCAAGCTCGAAATACACAGATTTGTTGTATTTTATTAAAAATACAGAATTTGCAATAAAAAATTTGTTGCATTTATTTAAAATACGAACAAAATTCAAACAAATATTTTAAACAATCGCATTAGCGTTGCAAAATTTTGCTGTACTTTTCTGTGTTGGTAGGGTCTATTGTGGTTACGATTTCATAAACTTGTTTTTTTTCAGCTTCCTCGGCTTGGGAAAATATATTGACAATTTCATCGTCCTTGGTATTAAAAAAAGTTCTAATTAAAACCTGAGCAGGTCGCACATCATTTACGCTTTTTATTTTTTTGAGCGCATTCAAAATATGTAACCTCGCCCTTACAGGATTGACTTGCATAGAATCTAAACCTTGGCGGTGGTATTCATAATTGGCATCCCTCATGGCCTGAAATTGCTGGCTATTTAAGTTCTCTAATAGCCAATACCTTGAGTTTTGGTTGCTAGCTTGTGCACTCCAACCTTGGTAAGGGCTAGATTGGGCATTATTTACCGTATTAAGTATTTTTTCTATATATTTCGTACCACCATTGGGAGAGAAGCTATCAAAATCCATAGCTAAAGCTAAATATGAGTAAAAGGCTAAAATAGACGTGATATTGGAAATGTATGAATTGTCATTGTAGTCCAAAGGTTGCCCTGGCAAATAGTCAAAATCTAGATCCTTGTCTATAAAATTAATCATAATGCTCTCATAACTAGAGCCAAAAATGGGTCTATAAGTTTGAACCTGAATATTTCCTTTGTATTTACCTTGTGCCGGAACTTCCCTTATCGTAAAAAGGATATTGATATTAATTTTTTCATTCGATTTGAAATTTTTTTCTGTCCACCTTCTACTTGATATAAATTGTTGAAAATTAGCTTGCATTTGGGTAAAAAAATCTTTTAATGTACTCGCTTCATTACCCGATTGAGAAATTTGCGAAGCATCAAAAGCCAAATTGCATTTTAACTCTTGCGCTTGTGCAGAATCAATAAGGACAACGAAAGCAGTAGCTGAGAATAAAATTTTTAAAAAAAATACCAGTTTTGAAAGCAAAATATTCATCGTTCAATGTTGTTTTTAGGTTATTTCTACTACTTCTCTATCATTTTAATCAAAAAGAGAAATAATAGGGAATGTTTGGGCGTATCCCTTTGGGGTCGGGCTATCGTTATTTTTTAACTTGCAATTTTCTTACTTCTTCAATTGTCAAACCTGTTCCTTTTGCTGTGTCTTCAACTGTAAAGCCCATTGATATAAGCTTTTTTGCAATTTCTTTTTGAACTTTGGTTTGAGCAAAAGTTAATCGTCCTCTGTCATCCTGTTCTCTCATAAAAACATAATCGTATGCGTCTAAATCAGCTTTTGTCCAATTGTGTTTAGCTGCGTCTTCGTAAGCTTTTTTCAAGCCTTCGTCCTTTACATTCTCAGGAATTACTTCTAAATCTTCAGCATTCTTAATAAAATAAACCCATTGGTCAATTATAGTTTCCAATTCGGTTTCCTTTTTATTAAACTTTGGCAACTCTATAAAGTTAAACTCTATATCTTTAATAAAATTTTCGACTGTTTCTGTATCGATAATTTTGTGTCGGCTTATGTAGTCTTTGTTTTGCGTTACCTCAAAGTCTAAAATTCCAATGAAAAAAGCTGGGTTAAGTTTTTCGTATAAATCACCTCTATCAATTTGAGAAGAATAGCTTTTGGAAGCATAGTGTAAAACTCGTTTGTCAAAACCTCCCACTTCGGCTACTTGCATTTCTACAATATAATTTTTGTCGCTTTGGTCTTTTGCTCTCACATCTACAATGGTAACTTTTCCCCCTTTCAACTCCGGAAGTTGGTAAGGAGTTAAAATTTCAACTGAAATTATTTTTTTGTCGTTTTCCAACAATAAAACAGCATTTAGAAAAGAAATTAATATTTCCTTTCTGTTTTCGTTTCCAAATATTTTTCGGAAAGCTATGTCGTTTTTTATATCAACAAATCTCATAGTGCAAAGGTAATCGTTTATTATCGTATGTTTTCGTAGGCTTCAAAAATTGACCTTTAAAGATGCGTATTTATGAATGGCTGATTCTTGAAAACCAATTATTCAATAACTTCCTTTAGCCAATGCAAAGCTATTTTCATTTCCCCCCGTTTTTAAGCCGTTTTTGTTTCACTGTTTCAGGCAAGTAGTTGTCCGAACTTACAATTTTTTTACCTGTTTTTTGTTCAAGTTCTTTTCTTGCATTCCCAGCAACCGCTCCACCTTGTTTAGCTACTTTTTGGTTTTCCTCAAAACCAATTGGATTTTTAATTTTCACAATTTCTGTAGTCGAAGCCTCTCCAAGCATAGAAAATATGAGTTCCAAATCACTCATGTGGTCTCTAAGATTTTCTTGTTTCAAACCTTTCACCTTTTTGTATTCAGCAGGCGTCAAACCGAAAGTAGCTTTGGATATTTCGGCAGTCAAAATTGCATATTCTTTTTGTTCTTTTACCCCATGCTGTTTCCATTCGTCAGTCAATTCCTCTCTGATGGCTATGCTTCGCATTCGCTTTTCTATCCAATCATCAGAATAGCCTTTTAGCTTGTAAAGTTCCCTAGTTCGTTGGGTAGCGAGTTCTGGGTTTTCAATTTCGTCCAATCTGTCTGCTCCTACTTGTGCCAACCATAGCTTAAATGGTTCTGCTTTGGGAGATGGTATAGATTGAATGATACGTAATAAGCCTTTTGCATCAGCACATCCCATTTTTTGATTGCCCCCAGCAGTTGGAACTATAAGGGTGGGTACAATTTGTACCCACCCTTTGGAAAGTTCAGCATCTCTTAATCGCATTCTTTTTATATACTGCTTTGGGTCTTTGCTATCTGTTAAAATACCAACAACGTCTTCAACCACAAAATACCACTTCTGTTCTGCTTCTACCCAAATTGAACGGATTTGACTGCTTTCGAATAATTTAATCTGTGCCATTTTGCAAATATGTTAATGCAAGGTAATAAATAAATTGAAATTTAGAATTACTGCTTTTCAATAACTTTAGTCAGTCTCATATTTTGCTTTTGCAGATTAATGAAAATATGAGGTTCGATCAAATGTTTTTAATCTCGCTAATTAAAACAAAATACAAAATTAATTCTAATCTTAGTAAACTTTGCACAATAAATTTGTTTGTAAATATGGGTAAAATACTGATATATAGCACCTTAGCGAACCCAATAGCATCAGTTTTATTTTTTAAATTGTAACTTCCTTACTTCTTCAATAGATAAACCAGTGTTTTCTGCAACTATTTCAATTGAACTACCCGAATTAAGAAACTTTTTTGCAATTTCCTTTTGAACTTTGGTTTGAGCAAAAGTTAATCGTCCTCTGTCATCCTGTTCTCTCATAAAAACATAATCGTATGCGTCTAAATCAGCTTTTGTCCAATTGTGTTTGGCTGCGTCTTCGTAAGCTTTTTTCAAGCCTTCATCCTTTACATTCTCAGGAATTACTTCTAAATCTTCAGCATTCTTAATAAAATAAACCCATTGGTCAATTATAGTTTCCAATTCGGTTTCCTTTTTATTAAACTTTGGCAACTCTATAAAGTTAAACTCTATATCTTTAATAAAATTTTCGACTGTTTCTGTATCGATAATTTTGTGTCGGCTTATGTAGTCTTTGTTTTGCGTTACCTCAAAGTCTAAAATTCCAATGAAAAAAGCTGGGTTAAGTTTTTCGTATAAATCACCTCTATCAATTTGAGAAGAATAGCTTTTGGAAGCATAGTGTAAAACTCGTTTGTCAAAACCTCCCACTTCGGCTACTTGCATTTCTACAATATAATTTTTGTCGCTTTGGTCTTTTGCTCTCACATCTACAATGGTAACTTTTCCCCCTTTCAACTCCGGAAGTTGGTAAGGAGTTAAAATTTCAACTGAAATTATTTTTTTGTCGTTTTCCAACAATAAAACAGCATTTAGAAAAGAAATTAATATTTCCTTTCTGTTTTCGTTTCCAAATATTTTTCGGAAAGCTATGTCGTTTTTTATATCAACAAATAACTGAAATTATTTTTTTGTCGTTTTCCAACAATAAAACAGCATTTAGAAAAGAAATTAATATTTCCTTTCTGTTTTCGTTTCCAAATATTTTTCGGAAAGCTATGTCGTTTTTTATATCAACAAATTTCATAGTACAAAGGTAAAATTTTATTGTTTATTGTAAGATGTTTTCGTTGACTTCAAAATTGAACTTTAAAGATGCGTATTTATGAATGGCTGATTCTTGAAAACCAATTGGATTTTTAATTTTTAGAGTTTAATTTCTGCCATTTAACGGATGGCGGTATACGAAGTTGGGGGCTGCGAACCTTTCACCCGTTACAAAACTTGCCAGCGGGCGACAAACTTGCCTAACTACCTAAACCCCAATTTTGTATGAACGCGTGTGAGCGGTTGGTTTTATTTAAATATTAACTCTATAGTCATTTAGAATCTGGTTTAAATGCATTAAATATTTTAAATTCTACGATTACTTGATTATAATTTCTGCTAATGTACAGGGTAAAATTAAATAGTACGCAAGAATTTATAATCATAAAGAAACAATGCTAATTTAACTGACGGTATCCAACATGAACATTTTTTTTCAGAGATGTTGTGTATTCTATAATAGCAATATGAAGCAGGTCCGTGTGCATAAAAAGGAGCATTAATAATTGAAATAAAAACATTCGTATTATTCTTCCATTGTGGTACGAGAATTAAATTTTTTATAGTTTCTTGTGAGTAAAATTTATAACTACTTTCATCTAAACTGTCTTTAATATCTGAAAGTGGTAATGTAAATGGTGAACTATTGAATTCTTGAAAAAAACGCTTTCTTTCAAAGTCGTAGTTTGCAGGAATAAGACTCGAAGACGATGCATCCATAGCCTTTGAAATTATTAAGTCTTCAATTTCATTTTTTGGGCATTCCTTAAAGTTACCATAGATATTTACGTTCATTCCTCTCATAAATATTTCACCAGAAGGATTATTACCCAATTTATTAAGGCACATTTGCATATTATCATCAAAAATATCTAAAAGAAATAGGCAATGTTCAGGATACTTAATTTGATGTGGGTATTCTATTAGTTTCATTTATGTTGTTATTTAAAGTTAATATAAGGAGATTATTATGATTTTGGTAATTATACTCTTATAAATAATAGTCATTAAATTACTGGGTTATTGAACTCGCAGGCAATTCTTAAACTAACCGCTAACAAGTATATAAGTATAATTTATTCGATAACTTCATTTAAAACGGCAGGACTTTGATCAGCTTGTATTTTTTTTATTTTTACTAATTCTTCCTCAGTAACTACCCAAGAATTTGACCATTTATCATGCCAGCCGTAGCTATAATTTTCACCGTAGCATGTTAATGCATCA
>JAAFJZ010000004.1:0-7756 GCA_013298205.1 Cytophagales bacterium | reverse complement strand
TTATAATAACAATTTCTAATAAGTAGTAAAGAATGTCAATATTGGGGTTATCCAAAAGCAAATAAAATAACTTACCCAAAAAGTAAAAAACGATTTGGAAAATAATATTATCAATTAAAAAATGAACAAATCTTGGACCCGAACCAACACTTTTAACTTGCCGTTTTGCTAAATATTCTTCTGTACCTCTTTCTCTAATTCCGAAAGCATTTTTTGTGTGAACTGTTCGTGTTCTAGTCTCTGTTAGTTCTGTTATTTTTTTCATGTAATATTTTAAAACTATGATTTTTTTGGAATTTTAATGAAACGGATTGACGCAATTTATTAAAATCGTTTAAAAAATTTATAAAATCATTATTAATAAACCTTAAAAATTGATATTTTTAAAGTTTTAGGACTTTTTTCTCAAATTGGTTTTAACAATCTTAATTCAATATAAAATTTCAAACTTTAAACAAGTTTATTTAGTAAATACCAAATGAATAGGAAATTAGGTCAAAAATAATAAGATTTGTACACAAAAAAATAGAATTGCATCTATCAAAAGCCTATGCAACAATTGAAGAAAATTTTTCAAACAAAAATAATATGCTTAATCTTTCATCACAAAGTATAAACAAAGATTTGGAAGAATATCCGCTTTATTCCATTAAATTGGTAAATAGCCCGAGAAAAACAAAAATTGTAGTCCGTTGGATTTCAGGAATTATGCTTGGACTTTTTATAATTTTATTTCTTCCTTGGCAGCAAAATATTGAAACCAAAGGTACAATTACCGCTTTAAATCCGCAAGATAGACCACAAAGCGTGCCAACTTTTATTGCAGGAAGAATAGAAAAATGGTATATAAGTGAAGGTGAGTTTGTAAAAAAAGATGATACCATTGCCGTAATTTCTGAGATAAAAGATAAATTTCTAGATCCACAAATACTTTCTAGATTTCTTTTGCAAATACAAGCCAAAAAACAATCTATTCAAGCTAAAAATGCCAAAATTGATGCATTAAATCAGCAACTTGCTGCTTTGCAAAACGGGCTACAAATGAGTTTGAATAAAGCAAAAAACAAATTTGACCAAGCTTCTTATAAAGTTAGAAATGATTCGATAGAACTTTTGGCACAACTTACAGATTATCAAATATCTCAAAGACAATATCAAGCCCAGGAAAAACTCTACCAACAAGGATTGAAATCGCTAACAGAACTTGAGACACGTAAAGCAAAGCAAATACAAGAAGAAGCCAAAAAAGCTACATTTCAAAATAAACTAAGCATTTCTCAAAATGAAAAAATAAACGCACTAATAGAACTAAGCTCAATTCGAGCAGATTACAATGATAAAATAGCAAAATCAGCTTCAGAAAAAGCACTAACTCAAGCTGATCTTTATGATGCCCAAGCTAATTTACAAAAACTGACAACAGAATACGAAAATATGAAGATGAGAGCAGGTCAATATGTAATAAAAGCGCCTCAAGATGGGACCATAATTAAAGCCAGTAAAGAAGGCTTAGGAGAAACAGTAAAAGAGGGAGACGAAATAGTAACCATTATGCCCGATGTGAAAAAATTGGCAGTCGTGTTATATGTAAAACCAATGGATATTCCACTTCTTCATGTTGGCTCGGAATTTCGTTTGCAATTTGATGGCTGGCCAGCACTTGTTTTCTCAGGTTGGCCTAATGCAGGAGTAGGTACTTTTGGAGGAAAAGTTGCTGTAATTGATAAAGTAAGTTTTTCAGGAAATAAATTCAGAATAATTGTAGTTCCAGACGAAATACATGACAAATGGCCTGATAGGCTTCAAATAGGATCAGGTGTATATGGCTGGGCTATGCTTAACAATGTTATGATTGGTCATGAAATTTGGAGGCAATTTAATGGCTTTCCACCCGATTTTATAACCGATGTTCCCAATGCTGAAAATGCTAAAAACAAAGACAAAAAAGATAAGTCAGATAATGATTAAGCTATCCTATTATTAAAAAAAGGGCTTATTTACCCTTTCCATTGTAAACAATTTTTACATTTACTCAATTTTCAAATTCTTAACTTTTTTTAAATAATATTTCAAAATTGAATTTCTTTTTTGCTTAAAATATTTATACTTTATTTTTACTTTTGCTCAAACAATAAAGCTTTAAAAAGCAATTTAATAAATGACTACAACAATTAATAATAAAGAAGAAGAATGGACAGAAATAATCGGTTCAAGTTCAAATCTTTTAGATTTAAAACTAAAAAGTGTTTGGAGATACAGAGATTTACTTATGCTTTTAGTGAAAAGAGATTTTGTATCAGTTTATAAACAAACAATCTTAGGCCCTATTTGGTTTTTTTTGCAACCTTTATTTACTACCATTACCTTCGTAGTGGTTTTTGGTCAAATTGCTCAAATTAGTACGGATGGCTTGCCACAAATACTTTTTTATATGACAGGAATTACGTTATGGAATTATTTTTCTGATTGCTTGAATAAAACTTCTACTGTATTTAGAGATAATTCTGGAATATTTGGTAAAGTTTATTTTCCAAGGTTAATCATGCCACTTTCAATTGTCATTTCTAACTTAATCAAATTTGCAATTCAATTTATGTTATTAATTTGTTTTTGGGCTTATTATCTTATAACGCAAGATTGTATACATCCTAATTTATTCATTCTAACAATACCTTTTTTGGTAATATTGATGGCTTTGCAAGGCTTAGGTTGGGGCATGATTATTTCTTCATGCACAACCAAATATAGAGACTTGGTTTTTTTATTAACTTTTGGTGTACAGCTTTTGATGTATGCTACTCCCATTATATATCCATTATCTAGCATAACAGGAAAATATAAAGTCTTTATTGAATACAATCCTCTTACACCCATAGTCGAAACTTTTAGATACGCTTTGTTAGGCTCTGGTTCTGTAAGTACTCAGTCATTAATATATAGCATAATTTCTTCTTTTACAGTCGTGATAATAGGAGTAATAATTTTTAATAAAGTAGAAAAAACATTTATGGATACTGTTTAGGCTAATATTTTTAATAATTAATTTATAAATCTTATTTTTTTTTATTTTTTTTCATCCTAAATATTAAAAAACGAGTATATTTGAAAATATGATTAAAATTTTAGGTAAATAGATTTAAAATTAGTAGTTAAATACAAAATATGAGTTCAAAAAAAGAGGCTATAACTGAAAATATATTTGAAAATTATCAAATCAAAGAGAAATTTTATGATGAAGTATTTCAAAAAGAAGACAAAAGTCGAAAGCATTATCAAAAAGTAGTTAAAGAATTTACTGAATGGCTTCCAGAAGATTTTAAAGAGCTCAATGAAACGGCTAAATTATCTTTTTACAATCAAGGTGTAACTTTTGCTGTATATTCTGATAATAAAAAGGGAGTTGAAAGATTAATGCCATTCGATTTTTTTCCTAGAGTTATTCCAAATGAAGAATGGAATAAAATTGAAAAGGGTCTTATTCAAAGAAATAATGCTTTGAATCTTTTTCTTAATGATTTGTATGGAGCAAAAAAAATACTAAAAGACAAAATTGTTCCCGAAAGTTTAATTAATTCCTCTTCATTTTACAAAAAAGAAATCATGGGTATAAAGCCCGTTGGAGGTGTTTATGTTCATATTTCTGGCACTGACTTAATTAAACATAGCGATGGGGAATATTATGTTTTGGAAGATAATTTGCGCTGCCCGTCTGGTGTAAGTTATGTGATTTCCAATCGCATAGCGATGAAAAAAGCACTTTCAAAAATGTTTAATAAGTGCAAAATAAGCTCGGTAGAAGAATATCCAGAGCAGCTTTTGCATATATTGCAGTCTGTAACCCCCGAAGGCAGAGACAACCCTAATTGTGTAGTACTTACGCCTGGTATATATAACTCAGCTTATTATGAACATTCCTATTTGGCAATGGCTATGGGAATTCCATTGGTGGAAGGAAGAGATTTGATAGTAGACAAAAAATTTGTCTATATGAAAACTATATACGGTTTGAAAAGAGTTGATGTAATATACAGAAGAATAGACGATGACTTTTTAGACCCTAAAGTTTATAGAAAAGATTCACTCCTAGGCGTTTCAGGCTTAATTGAGGCCTATAGAGCAGGAAATGTAAGCTTAGTAAATGCACCAGGAACGGGTGTTTCAGATGATAAAGCAGTTTATATTTATTTGCCTGAAATCATAAAATATTATTTAGGAGAAGAACAAATCCTAAAAAATGTTAAAACTTATCGTTGTGAGTTGGATGACGATTATAAATATGTATTAGAAAATATGCATAATTTAGTAATGAAACCAGTAGATGAGTCTGGTGGTTATGGAATAATGATTGGCACAAAAGCAACAGAAGAAGAAATAGATGATTACAAAAAACTTGTTGCTGGCAATAGAAGAAAATACATTGCTCAACCCATAATGAATCTTTCTACACATGCTACATTCATAGAAGATTTGGGTTCATTTGAGCCAAGACATATAGATTTGCGCACATTTTGTCTTACAGGAAAAAATTGCCAATATGTACTTAAAGGAGGCTTATCTCGTGTGGCAATGAAAAAAGAAAGTTTAATTGTAAATTCTTCACAAGGTGGAGGTGCAAAAGATACTTGGGTAATGGAAGACTAAATACAGATTACAATACATTTTTTTCATAGTTAAATCAATATAGAAAAATTAATACATAAAAAATGCTTTCAAGAGTAGCTAATAGCTTATTTTGGTTTGGTCGTTATATAGAAAGAGTAGAACATACTGCTCGATATGCTAAAGTTCAATATTTTTCCTCTCTTGATGCACCTTTGGCGCAAAAGATGGATTTTGTTTTGGAATCTATTTTGAATATGTCGGGCAAATTGGAAGAATTTACGAAATCTAAAATCAAATTTAATGAAGATGAAGTTTTAAATTACGTTACGTTAAATGATAAAAATCCTTCCTCAGTTTACAACAGCATAGTTTGTGCAAGAGAAAATGCAAGAGGAGCAAGAGATACGATTTCATCTGAACTTTGGGAATCAGTGAATAAATATTATCATTTTGTTTATAATACCGACAAATCAAAGTTTGATGAAATAGGTCATTATGAATTTTATGAAAAAGTATTAGAATATAGTGCTGTTGTAAAAGGTTATATTGACAATACTTTATTTCATAATGAAGCTTGGCATTTAATTAGCATTGGTTTGCATATAGAAAGAGCAATTCAAATTACGCAAATTATTACTACCAAACTTAATGATGTTTCTAAACTTGAAAAAATAAAAGCAAGTGAAATCATGATCAATTACCAATGGAGCACTTTGCTTAAATGCGCAGAAGGTTTTGATATGAGTAGAAAATTGTATAGAGCCTTACCCAATAAAGCAAACACATTAGAGTTTTTAATTTTAAATAGTACTTTTCCCAAATCTTTAACTTTTAATCTTACTGAAGCTTATAAAAATCTTCAATATTTAAGTAGAATTAAGGTAGAAACCATAGAAAGCATGGAATTTATGCTTGGAAAATTATCTTCTGAATATAAATATAAAACCATTAAAGAAATAGAACCCATAGTACAGAGTTTTCTTTATGAAACTTTAAATAGAGTTTATAAAACAGCTGAAAGGTTAGAAAACGAATATTTATCTTAATCAACTTTTTTGCCAATCCTTATTTCTATATTTTTCAATTTGCTTAACTTAGTTTTTAGGAATTTATATAATTTGTTTTTAAAACTTTCTCATCTTGCATGAAAGATTTAATTCAAGAGAAATAGTTTTTAAAATACATGAAACAAGTAATTCAAAGTTTATTTGAAAAAAACTTATTAACAGAAAGCCAAAAAAACACCCTAATTTCAATAGAATCAGGAGAAATATTTTCTTTACACTATGAATTAAGGTTCATTTTATTTGTTGGACTCAGCATATTTAGTTCGGGAATAGGCATTTTGGTTTATCAAAATATTGATTCAATTGGTCATCAAGCCATAATGATTAGTATTTTATTTTCTACTTTTGGAATAGTTTATTTTGTTTATAAACGAACACCGCCTTTCAAAGCAAGTGAAAAAGCAGAAATAAATGAGGCTTTCGAATATTTATTGCTTCTATCATCCGTTTTGTTTGGCATTCTTGCTGGCTATGTTCAATATGTTTATGGCATTTTTGGCTCGTATTATTATTTAATTACGCTTTTACCAGCTATTTATTATTTTTTAATCGCATACAGATTTGACCATAAAGGAGTTTTATCTTTGGCAATTGCGGCTTTGGCATCTACAATTGGAGTGAGTTTTAAGCCTACACAATTTTGGGTTAACAATTTTGATAACCATACAGAATTAATTGTTCCAGCTATTTTATTTAGTTTGTCTTTAATGATAGCAGCTTACTATTTCAAAAAAACATCATTTAAAGCTCATTTTATGCCTATTTATTTTTATTTTGGCATTATTCTTCTCCTTTTTTCTACAAATAGTGGTCTTTTATGTTTTGAGTATAAGTTTCTTTGGTTTCTATTAGTTATTGCTTCTTGTGGCATTAGTTTTCTATACGCAAAGCAAAATAAGCTTTTTCTATTTTTTCTATTAAGTATTTTTTTTGGGTATTTTGGGGTAACTTATGTTATTTATTTATTGTCCAATCAATTTGAAAATGATTTTATGCTCTTTTTTTATTATTGCATATTCTCTTCTATAGGTATAATTGTTTTAATATTTAGACACAAAACTATTTTAAAATGAAAATTTTAGCTTACAAAACAGAAGACGTAATTAATCAATCTACTCAAAAATGGGCGAAAATTTGGTTTAAAAGTGCTTTAATTTCTCAAAATCAATTTGAAAAAATTGAAGCCATTTGTCAGCATCCTTTACATACTCCGAATGTATACATAAGGATTCTCATGTTTGTACTTACTATAATAGCTTCAATTTTTTCAATGGCAGTTTTTAGTCCGTTTTTTTTAGGCTTTATTTCTGAGATTGAATATGTATTTATGTTTTTTGGTTTTGCACTTTCTGCAATTTGCTATTTTGGCTTAAACCATATTATTCAAAATAAAAAGCAATATCAAGCAGGTGTAGACGATGCAATTTTATACATCGGAATTTCAGCTTTTGTTTTTGCTATGTGTATGTTATTATCAAAAAATACATTAGATATAAACCAAAATATATTAATTTTTGTGGGTTTTGTTTTTCCTATTTTGGTTTTGGCTAGTATTCGTTACATTGATAAACTATGTGCCACTTTGGCATATTTTTTAATCATGTATGCTGTATTTTTAATCCATGTTAACTATTTGGCTTATGGAACTTATTACTTGCCATTTAGTAGCATGATATGTGCTGCTTTGGTTTATTTTGGTGTAAAAAAGTGTGAAAATTTGCAGCAATTGCAAATTTGGAAAATACATTTTTTATGTATCAAAGTCATTGCTTTAATACATTTTTATTTATCTGGCAATTATTTTATTGTTAGGACACTAAGTGAGACGCTTTTAAATGTAAGTTTAGCTCCCAACCAAGATATTTCTTTGGCATTCTTCTTTTATGCTTTTAGTTTTTTCGTTCCAGTATTATATTTGTTTTATGCTTTTTTCAAACGTGATGTTATTCTGCTTAAAACAGGTGTTGAACTAACACCCTAGGTGAAGGGTATTAATCTCAACAAAGCTATCTATTTTTGCATAAATTAAAAATAAAATTATGATACAATTTAAAAAAACACTTTAGGGCAAATTCCACTTAATGAAG
>JAAFJZ010000399.1 GCA_013298205.1 Cytophagales bacterium | reverse complement strand
TGTCAAGTTTACTTTTATACGCCAACCAAAACTCTCGATGTGGTCTAAATTTTTCGTCTAATGTCTTTTTTTGTGTTGTTTTTAATGCTTTATATGTTGATAAAAGTGCAAACTCTTCAATCGTAAGTAGTTCTAAATCAGCAAAATGAAGTTCTTTTTTTCGTTCTTCGAGCCAAGTGCCAATGGTTTCTTCCACCATATATTTGGTAATAAATTCGGGAGTATAAAAAACGCCATCTTTTTTACGTTTTTTATCTTCTATTTGTACGTTTGGCGAAGAATCTGAACCATATCGAGCCTGTAAATCCTCTAAATCAGAAATAGATTGCTCAAAAATATGCCCAAGCACATTTACATTCAGTTCGCTTTCAAAATCCCATTTATACAAATCCAAAACTTCAATGAGCAAATGTCCATCAATTTTTAAGGTATCAAGCTCGGCATCGGGAGCAAACAATCCGCCATTAAACGGCTGAATATCAGCTTGTTTATTGCCTTTGTCCATTGCTGCAAAAAGTCCAATGGTTTGTCGCCAAAGAAATGTTTCGGGGTCATCAAACGCATTGCTTCTCGACCTTTCAATCATTTTGCGAATCGTATCACCTGGAATCAACTCAGGAACTGTATCCTCACTAAAACAAATAAAAATTACTCTATCTAGTAGTTTTTGTGTTTTTTCGAGCAACCAAAGTGGTTGTTTATCAGCGTTTAAGCTAATGAAATTATTTAAGACTTTTTCTCGTAAGCCTTTGTATTGGTTATAAAAACGAGTGGTTATGTTTTGTTGTTCTGCTTGGCGTTCGTCATACAATCTATCAATTGGAGCAATCTCAAACTTGCTGATTAATTGGGTTTTATACAACAAAAAGAAAAACCGTTTCAGCTCCAGTTCATTTTCCAAAAACTCAGTAATGTAAAAAAGTTCGTATTTGCCACGGTCTCGGTAATTATAGAGGCGAATTTCGACAAAATTACTCACAATCACCCAGTTGCACGTTCCGCCTGCATCGCTTGCGTAGTCAAACGCTTGTTGCACGGGTGTGCGATGGTCGTTTTTGCGGTTTTGGGGTTTATCTAAATCTGTTTGTCCGTCTTTGAGTTCAATCACGGCTCTTACAGTATTTTGCTTGGTTTTGAAATCAAAATACCCCAACGAACCATCTGCTTTTTTACTATCCGTTTGGTTTTTGAGTTGCTTTTCAAGGTTTAAAATATCCTCACCTTGCTTGTATTCATAGTCTAAAATTTCGCCAAAAAATAGGTTCAAAAAATCATGGTCTAGGGTTTCTTCTTTTTTGGAAGTAACTGAGCCATCATGTATGCCTTTAATCCAAGTAGCGAGTTTTAGTTTTTTCTCGTCAATACCAGAAATATTATCTAAACGATAGTTTTGAGCTGCTAAAGCCAGTTTTTTGCGAGAAAAAATAGTGGGATTGGTTTTGTATTGTATTTCTAGAAGTGAAGTCATGGAGCAAAAATAAGAAAAATTCTTAAACCTTGCTTATTGATTAAACTTTAAGGAAAAGAGACTTAATTGAGCAAATTAAATTGAATAAAAATATAATATCTTGTTGCGTGAAGGATAGAGCGAAAAGCCCGCAGTGAGGCACGAACGAGGACTTGTAGAGATAGCCTGGCCCTTGTGGCACGCCCAAATCATTTTCTTTATCTTTATTTTTGAAAGCTTAATATTTTGTAAACCGTTGTTGCGATATTCACTTAAATTAAAACGCCAATTAAAGCTTTTATACCTTTCAGTCATTTTTTACGTCAAGTCAGAGCCTCCCTTAAAATCTTTTCTCAAATTATTCAAAATTCATATTAAGTTTACATTTCAATATAAAAAGATGAAGAAAAATCCGTTAATCATTTGTTTGTTATGCTTTGCACACATTAATTCTTATTCTCAAGTAGAAAAAAGTAGCTGGCATTTGAAAGATTTAGAACAAAGTAAGGTGAATGGAATTGGGCTAGAGCGAGCTTATGAACAGATTCTTAATAAAAAAAAACCTAAAAAAACTGTAATCGTAGCGGTAATCGATGGTGGTGTAGATATTAAGCACAAAGATTTGAAAGGCTTAATTTGGAAAAATCCCAATGAGATTCCCTTTAATAATATAGATGACGATAAAAATGGATTTGTAGATGATACCTGTGGATGGAATTTTTTGGGTAACCGCAAAGGTGAAAATATAGGTTCTGAAACTTTAGAATTAACCCGTTTGCACAGCAAATTAATGGGTAAAGATAGCTTAGAAATCTTTGATACCTTAAAAACTTCTAACGAGAAAAGAGAAATGTATCTTAATGCTTCTAAAGATTTTATGGCTCAAAAATCAGAATCAGACAAAACAATTTTTTATTATAGACTATTGAATGATAAATTTCTAAATGCAGATGGCTTAGTTAAAAAAGAACTTAAAGTAGCGGAATATGAAATTTCTGATCTCAAAAAAATCAAAACCAAGGATAAAGAACTTTTAAATGCCATTTCTAACTTAAGAAAATGGAAAATTTTAGGTGTTACACCTGAAATTTTACTCGAAGTAGTGCAAGATGCTGAAAATAAGCATAAATACCATTTGAATGCAGAATCCAATTTGCGTAAAAAAATTATAGGGGATAATCCTGATAATTTGAGCGATACAATTTATGGAAATCCTAATGTGAAAGGACCAGATTCTTTTCACGGCACATTTGTGGCTGGTCTAATAGCTGCGCAAAGAAACAACAATATAGGTGCACAAGGAATTTGCAATTCAGTAAAAATCATGCCTTTGCGTGCTGTTCCCGATGGAGATGAAGCAGATAAAGATGTGGCTTTGGCTATTCGTTATGCAGTAAATAAAGGTGCTGATGTAATCAATATGAGTTTTGGGAAAAGTTATTCTGCCCATCCTGAGTGGGTTTCTGAAGCGATTGCCTATGCAGAAAGCAAGGGTGTAATTATTTGCCATGCAGCAGGAAATAGCGCCCAAGATTTGCAATTTGGCTCCAATTTCCCTAATCCTAATGTTGCTAACAAAACTTGGATGCGTGTAGGTGCATCTACTTCTAAACGCAACG
>JAAFJZ010000398.1 GCA_013298205.1 Cytophagales bacterium | reverse complement strand
GAGGAATAAATTTGGCATTAGCAAGCGAGCTTCCACCTATCCAGTTTTGGCTTATTCGAAATTCTCCAGGTTGTTTTTGTTTTCCCCTCACACCTTGCAAAAGTATTTTATGTGTATTTTTTAATAACCTGTTGCTTAGTGGCAAATCGCTCAAATTAGCAATGGCGGTATTCATCGCTTGCACATAGTTTTGCACTTCTTGCCAATCGTCTTTATTTTCGGGATTTATGTTTTCTTCTTTTTGAACAGCTTCGTCTATATTGGTTTGTGTGCCTTCAATACGGCTGCTTTTTGTGCCTTCTTTAAGCACGTGCATGGTAATAAAAAAATCAATATCAGGTATCAATTGGCTGAAAGCATTGAGTTCGCCTAGTTTTTGATCGGCATTACTCAATAGCAAAGCTACCTCATCATTATCCAAATGCCATTGTGTATTTATGAAAGCGGGTTCAAAGCTCTGGTATTGAAGCCTTTGAACTAATTCTCCTGATTTAAAATTACTTAAACTCATTGTTTATCTATTTTCAACAAGTGCAAATATAGATATTTATATTTTCATTTAAGCTTTTTGGTGAAAATATAGATATTTATATTTTCATTTAAGCTGTTTGGTGAAAGTATGGGTTTTTATATTTTCACTTGCTGTTGTTTTTTTCTGAGTATAAGCTGATTTTAATTTATCCTATTTTGTATTAACGAATTTTCAAGCTTTATAATTCTTTAACTCGTTTCTTAAAACTTCCAAAAATTGCACCAATGAACTTTTAGCAATATTTAAAGCGGGCAAAAGTCGCAGGGTATTTTTGTTGGAGGAATTTCCTGTAAACATTTTGTGTTCATAAATTAATTTATCTCTCAAAGTAGCGATAGGAAAATCAAGTTCTATGCCTATCATTAATCCTTTGCCACGAATTTCTTTTACATGAGGCAAAGTTTTCAATTCTTGCATGAGCCAATTGCCCAAATTTTCTGCATTTTCAATCAAATTTTCTTGCTCTATCACATCCAAAACCGCCAAAGCTGCTTCACAAGCCAGATGATTACCGCCAAAAGTTGTGCCTAGCATGCCATTTTTGGCTTTGAAAACAGGTGAAATCAAAATGCCAGCAATAGGAAATCCATTTCCCATGCCTTTTGCCATGGTATAAATATCGGCTTTTATGCCTGAAAGATCGTGATAGAAAAAATTTCCCGTTCTACCATACCCGCATTGCACGCTATCGGCTATCATGTATGCACCAAATCGGGTACACAATTCTTTTATTTTTCTCAAAAACTCGAAATTCGCCAATTGAATACCGCCCACACCTTGAATTCCTTCAATAATTACGGCACAAACCTCTTCATTCATCTCGTTTTCAAGTGCTTGCAAATCGTTTAAAGGCAGAAAAACAATATTTTCATTTTCATTTATAGGCGCAATAATGCTAGGATTATCGGTACAAGCCACCGCAAGTGAAGTTCTGCCGTGAAAAGCTCCTTTAAATGCAATGATTTTTTTTCTTCCATTAGCAAAAGAGGCAAGTTTTAAGGCATTTTCATTGGCTTCAGCTCCAGAATTGCATAAAAAAAGATTGTATTCTTCACAACCTGAAATTTTGCTCAAACGTTCAGCTAATTTTTCTTGCGAGCCTATGTGAATAGAATTGGAATAAAAACCAATTTTATTTATCTGTTCAGTGATTTTTTTTAAATAATGCGGGTGGGTATGTCCGATAGAAATTACAGCATGACCGCCATATAAATCTAAATATTGAACTCCATTTTTATCCCATAAATATTCTCCTAATCCTTTTACTGGTTCTATATCGTAAAGTGGATAAACTTGAAATAATGACATTTTATGCTTGGCTTGATGATGAATTAATTTTGTTTGTTTTGAAAGTTTTTAATGCCTTCTTTTAAAAATGCTTCAAATAATTTGGCATCATTTGCATAACCAATTGGTTTTTGCAACAACGAGCCATGGGTATCTAAAATTAAATAATAAGGTTGGGCATTGTAGCCAAACTTAGAAATCTGCAAATCGGCATTCTTTTTCCCTAAATTATCTTTTATTTTTCCATCATAGGTAGAGGTGATCATATCTTCTTTTTCTAAAGCTATTTTGTCATCTACGTACAAAGCCAAAAGTACAAATTCTGTTTGCAAAAGCTTTAAAACGAAGGGTTCTGACCAAACACTGGCTTCCATTTCCCTACAATTCACACAGCCATGTCCGGTAAAATCTACAAAAATCGGTTTGTTTAGTTTTTTAGCGCAAGCCAGAGCTTGGTCATAATCAAAATAACCTTTTAAACCATGTGGCAAGCTCAAATGCGCGTATTTTGGTGGCTCGCATATTAAGGGTGTGTAAGATTTTGTGTTAGAATTAGGGTTTGAGATATTGAAACTATTTTCTTTTATAGGAGGCAAATAACCTGCCAAAGCTTTAAGCGGTGAGCCAAAAAGACCAGGAATTAAATAAATCACGAATGCGAAAACGCACAAACCAAATACCAATCTTGGCACACCAACTGGCGCTTTTGTGTCGTGCTCAATGTGTACAAAACCCCATAAATACAAGAACATTCCGCTAAAGATGGCAATCCATAAAGCCAAATAAACTTCTCGATCCAAAACTTGCCAATGATAAACTTGATCGGCAATGCTTAAAAACTTCAAGGCAAGTGCAAGCTCGAGAAAGCCTAAAACTACTTTTACCGAATGCAACCAGCCACCAGATTTGGGCAAACTTTTAAGGGCTTGAGGAAAAATAGCGAAAAAAGTAAATGGCAAAGCAAATGAAAGCGAAAAGCCCAACATACCTATAATGGGACGCAAAAATTCCCCATTGGCTGAACGAATCAAAATAGTGCCTACAATAGGCCCAGTACACGAAAATGAAACCAATGCCAAAGTAAGGGCCATGAAGAATAGACCTAGATAACCTCCTTTTTCTGAAGAAGCATCGGCTTTATTTACCCAGCTGTGGGGCAAAGTGATTTCAAACAAGCCCAAAAATGAAAGTCCAAAAACAATAAATACCAAGAAGAAAAGTAGATTAGGGAACCAATGTGTGCTCAAAAA
>JAAFJZ010000397.1 GCA_013298205.1 Cytophagales bacterium | reverse complement strand
CAATTCATCAAAGCCTTTTAAATTAAATTTAACTCGTTTATAACCCATGCACAAATATAAGAAAATATTAACCAAAAGGGAGTAACATCAAGATAAACACAACAATAACAAGCCCACCATACAACATAGGAAAAGAGTACGAAAAACCTCTTTCCTTGAATGAGTATATCCAATGGTTAAGTGAAATAAGTAATTTGGTGTATAAAATCACTTCAAATAACGGTGCTTATTTACTAAACTTAGGCTACTTGAAAGTTGAAGAACAAGCAAGAGCCTTACCTATACCCTATTTGATATGGGACAAGATTAACTTTTACCTTAACCAAGAAATTGTTTGGAATTATGGGGCTGGTGTGGCTTGCAAAAATTATCTTTCACCACGAAATGAAAAAATTTTGTGGTATGTTAAAAATACCGAAGAATATACTTTTAACCTTGATGCTATTAGAGACCCCGATGTGAAGTACCCTAATTCTAAAAAAAATGGAAAATTAAGGGCAAAAACATTGGGCAAAAACCCATCTGATGTTTGGCAAATTGCCAAAGTAACTTCGGGTGCAAACCGTTCTGCACAAGAACGAACAGAACACCCCGCACAATTTCCCGAAGATTTGGTTTATAGAATGATAATGGGCTTTACCAACGAAAACGAATGGATTTTAGACCCATTTTTAGGGAGTGCAACCACAGCAGTAGTAGCCCTAAAAAACAAACGCAACTGCATTGGCTTTGAAATTAACCCTAACTACTGCGAAATGGCTAAAAGGCGAATTTTAGAAACAGAATTGACTTTGAAAGCGTCAGAGGCTATTTTGTTTTAGGTTTTTCATACAGTACTTTGAGTTTGTATTTATAACTTTCCGTACTTAAACGTGCCTGTTGTCCTGTTTGCGAGGCTTGTCCAATCCAATCGGTATGTTCTAAAAAGCCAAAGCGTATAATAGTGATTTCGGGTTTCTCATTTTCGGTAAATTTCTCAAAATTAATCGTCAAATAGTAACCTGATTTTACTTTTTGAGAAGTTGCACTTTCTTCTTGGGCATAACTTCTATTGCCAAACACTTGTTTTTTGTCAGAAGAAGCCTTTATTTCAACGGAGAAATCATTGTCTTTTGTGCAAACTAAATCTTTTTCTGATTTAGTGACACCTTTTTTCCACGTTCTTGGGTGTCGTTTTTCTAAGTTTAGAGCCACTAATTCGTGCAGAAGAAAACTCATAATTTGAGGCGTGGAAAAATATCTTTTCCAATAAAAAAGTCACCAATCTTAGATTTGAATATCCATTTCCAGCTTTCTAAAACCACTTATACAATTTCACTTGTTTTGAGTGGGTGAGATTTTATTAAATTTTCAGTGATAACAAGCCATTCACTTTCAGGCTTATTCAGGTATGGTGATTTCATTTTTAGAGTTCTTTTAGGAGTTCAGCAATGGAAATATTAAGGGCATTGGCTATTTTCTCTATGTTGAGCAGGGTTATATTTTTTTCAGCCCTTTCCAACATACCAATATAGGTGCGGTGTACGCCAACGAGTTCAGCAAAATCTTCTTGCGAAAGATTTTTTTCTAATCTTTTTTTTCGTATTATTTCACCGAATTTGGTAAGTGTTTGAGATGTAGCCATTGCACAAAATATTTTCGCACAAAGTACGCTATATGCTAACTAAAAATCTACATATTATAGTTAGCATAGTAAGAAAACAAGAAAAAACTGAGGCTAACATTATGTTTGCGAAAAGGCGGGCAGACGTGCTAAATTTAGGCTTTTGTACTTTCTAAAAACTTTGTGCGTAGAGCAAGGGAAGTGCTACTAAACCCGCCCTTCGCAAACATTTTTCCGTTAAATTCTGATTGATTGGCAATAACTATATTTTGTTGGGAAATATTTTCTTTACCATTACCGGATAATTCCCCTTTCCCAATCAATACCGGAGTAATATTTTGAGGCGGCAAATTATTAGTTTCACTATTATTACAAGAAATAAAAGTGAAAATACTAACGAATACTAAAATTAAAGTTTTCATAATTGGTAGTATACAACAAGTAATGCTCAATTAAACAAATAGTTTTGATTTTGCATACTCAAATACCCTTTTGGTAATGTTAAAGCATTACATCTTTAACATTACCAAAATTTGTTAAACAAAAAGTTTTTTTCAAATATAGAAAAGTTATTTTCTGTATACAAGTAATTACAAATTTTTTTATTCTATAAAATTTATTCAAAATAATAGTATCTAATGCCTCACTATTGCAAGCATTAACTTATACCTTAAACACATTAAAACTCCGTTTAAATGTGTTTAAAGAACCCTGCCATACTCCCCCGCTCTGCCGCATATATAAGCAAGATGGTACAAGCCAGACGTTTGCACCAGAGAGGATTCTGAATAATATCCTACAAGCATAGGCTTGCACCAAACAAAATTATCAATCCATAATTCCGTTAAATTCGTTTTTTTAAAATACGTTTAAAGCCGTATCAAACGCCCTTTAAAGCATGGTTATGCAGCCTAAATAACTTACCTTTGTCAGATAGCGTTTATTTGATTTAACTACATAGCACTATCCGGCAAGGATATACATGCGTTTTTAGTCTTCATAAATACGTGCTTAAAATTATTAATTTTGCAAAACATCAAGTTTTTGTATTGCTTTGCAAAATGCAGATTCCATTAAAAATATATAATACCCTAAGTGGGCAAAAAGAGGTTTTTGAGCCGTATACAGCCGGTGCGGTTGGTATGTATGTGTGCGGGCCTACGGTTTATGGGGATGCGCATTTGGGCCATGCCCGTTCGGCAATTACGTTTGATGTGGTTTTTAGATATTTGCAGCTGCTTGGATATAAAGTCCGGTATGTGCGCAATATTACAGATGTCGGGCATTTGGTGGCCGATGCCGACGAGGGCGAGGACAAAATTGTTGCTCAAGCCCGTATCGAGCAGCTCGAGCCAATGGAGGTTGCCCAGCGTTACACCAACAAATATCATAATGACCTAGCCAAACTCAATACATTGCCGCCTTCGATAGAGTCGATTGCCTCCGGGCATATCATCGAGCAGATAGTGATGATAGAAAAAATTCTGG
>JAAFJZ010000396.1 GCA_013298205.1 Cytophagales bacterium | reverse complement strand
AATTTAAACTCATCAAAAACAGAATTGAAGAAATACTCAAACAAAATACGTATATCTATGATTATCAAACCGATGAAAAAGACCTAAAAACATTTATTGCCAACAACATTGCAAAAGCTACCGAAGCAAGCAAAATAAAAATTGATAAAAATAATTTTATCCCAATTTATTTGCGTTGGCTTGAAATCATAAAACCAATAATTGACGTAAACTGGGACGAGCTAAAAAAAGCAAATATTTTAAACAGCGATTTTTATTTGGCAGATTTATTTGTGGATGATAAAGATACCAATACAATTGATGACGACACTTCGATACGAGAAAATTTATTTGTTATCTTCCAAAATCAAGGCTATAAAATTGAGAAAGAAAACATCAAGCAAATGTTTGATGCAACAATAAACATACGAAACAAAGAAACCTATTTACAGTTTTGGAAACGCTATAAGCGACCGCCAATAAAAGAGTTTCAGAACTATATTATTGAACGTAGAGATTTACTTGTACCGCAAGACATTAGAGAACGAAAAGGTGCATTTTTTACGCCAAGACAATGGGTAGAACTTTCGCAAAAATACTTATCGGACTATTTGGGCGAAAACTGGCAAGATGAATATTATGTTTGGGATTGTGCGGCCGGCACCGGCAACTTACTGGCTGGTTTAACCAATAAATACAACATTTGGGCAAGCACGCTAGACCAAGCAGATGTTAAAGTAATGCATGAGCGCATAAAACACGGCGCCATCTTATTAGAAAATCACGTTTTTCAATTCGATTTTTTGAACGATGATTTTTCTAAGCTACCACAAGGTTTGCAAGATATTTTGAATGATGAAAAGAAGCGGAAAAAATTGGTGGTTTATATTAATCCGCCGTATGCGGAAGGCGACAACGTTCGTGGAATTGGCAGAAAAGATGTTCACGTTAGCAAAATACACAGTAAATATCAAACAATAATGGGCAAAGGAAGTAGTGAAATGTTCGCTCAATTCTTTACGAGAGTTTACCAAGAAATCCCTAATAGTGTGCTTGCAGAATTTTCAACTTTGAAAATTCTGCAAGCACCAAATTTCTCGAATTTTCGAAAAAATTTTCGAGCGAAGCTCGAAAAAATTTTTATCGTTCCTGCTGATACTTTTGATAACGTAAAAGGTGATTTCCCAATCGGCTTTTTTATTTGGGCTACAGGTAATATTGAGATTTTTGACAAAACTATTGCTGACGTTTACAATTCAAAAGGAATTTATATCGGCGAAAAAGGAATTGCAACTTATGATAATTCGAAATATATTAGTGAGTGGCTTGAAGTATATTCAAAAAATATCTCTAAAAACTATATCGGACATTTAGCATCAGTTGGCAACGACTTTCAAAATCAACGAATGATTTTTATCGATAACGAAGAGAAACAAAGTTGGAAAAAAGGCGGACGACATACTAGAATTGGAACAGACAATTTAATTCCTGTATCAATATATTTTGCAGTCCGTAAAGTAATTCCTGCCAATTGGCTAAACGACCGAGACCAATTCTTAAATCCAAACGATAATTGGAAAACTGACTTAGAATTTCAAAATGATTGTTTAACTCATACTCTTTTCAGCAACAATATTTCAATAAGTTTTGGTATAAACCATTGGATACCTTTCACCGAAAACGAAGTAAACGCCAAAGAAAAGTTTGAAAGCAATTTTATGAGCGATTTTATAAAAGGGAAAATTAAGGCAGAAGATAAAAATGAAGGGAAGTTGTTTGCAGAAGAAACCATCCAGAATGAAAGCAAACCGTTAGCATTTTCGTCCGAAGCAAGCGAAGTTTTTAACGCAGGGCTTGAGCTTTGGAAATATTACCATTCTAAAACCAATGTAAATGTTAATGCAAGTTTTTACGACATTAGAGAATACTTTCAAGAACGCAACGACAAAGGACGCATGAATGCAAAAAGCACAGACGAAAAATACACAGAACTAATTAGCATCTTGCGGCAAAAACTACATTTGCTATCAGACAAAATAGCTGTGAAAGTGTATGAATACGGGTTTTTGATACTATAAAACCGGTAAAAACACACAAAACTGTCTGCGATGCACTGAAGCGCCACTTTTACCAAGCCGCCAAAACGTTAACAGTAGTGCTTTTTTTTCAATTTTACTGTCCTACAAGTTTTATTTCGCTATCTGCAAGTTTTTGCTTGATATATGCTTTCAACTCTTCAAAAGTCATATTTTGAGTTTCAGAGCTAATTTTATCTCTGATGTCTCTCATCATTATTACAGCGTCAAATTGTTTTTCCTTTTTAGTCCTTTTCATAATTTACTAAGTCTCTAGGGCTTCTTATTTCAATCATTGAATATCCAAGTCGTAAATTCACAGAATTGTAGCCCTTAATTCTGTCTAGGTTTACGATATGTTTAAAGTTCCAACTTGCTAAAACATCTACTTTGTGAATGGTCGCCATTGCAATGTGACGGCAATCTTCTAAACTTGTTCTACCTACAACTTTTTCGTCTATGTATGTGTCGGCGAGTTTTAAGGCTTCCTCGATCAATTCAACTCTTTGAAATTTGTCTGCCGAATATTTTAGTAAGTGGTTTCTAACTTGTTGTGGTGCGTTTATTAATTCAAGGTCAAGCAAGTCAGAAACCACAAAAATAATTTCATAGTTGTCGATTCGCTCGAATAGCTTTATTGTCGATTCCTTAAATTCTTCGTCAAAGTAACCGCCAACTACTGAAGTGTCAATATAAATTCTCTGCTTCATTTACTTTCCGTTAATGCAAAGATAGTTAAAATGTCGGATAAATTTAACAATCGTCTTTTGCGGTCTGCTAGCATTACTGATAACATCAAAGCATTTGTGCAGGGCGAGACTTGATAGCACTCTCGCCCCACAAAGCACTAAACCAAATAGAAACCAAATAGAAACCAAAAGTTCATTTTAGCACTTCTGCCCGCCTTGCCACAAATGCAATGTTCATCCATTAAATTAAGAAAAAATCTTACCTTGCCTTCTTATTTTCACCCTTAAAATTAGTAAAAATAGGTACAGAAGCCAAAAAATCTTCAAAGATTTGCCGACTTTTTTAGACAAGATTACTCTAAATCCTG
>JAAFJZ010000395.1 GCA_013298205.1 Cytophagales bacterium | reverse complement strand
TAGCCATTATTTTTTTCTTCTGCTAATGATTGATGAATTAGAATACTTCGTTTTGTCTCTAGTTTTTAAGCCTTTAGCTAAAAGACCAGTTCTTGATCTTGGATGACCCCCAGATGCTCTACCTTCACCACCACCCATTGGGTGATCTACAGGATTCATTACTACACCTCTTACTCTTGGTCTTCTACCCATCCATCTATTTCTTCCAGCTTTACCCATGATAGTATTCATGTGGTCTGGATTAGAAACGGAGCCAATAGTAGCTCTACAAGTAAGTAAAATGTATCTCATCTCACTTGAAGGCATTTTAATTGTTGCATATTTGCTATCTCTTGCCAACAATTGGGCATAACTTCCTGCACTTCTTGCTAGTTTAGCCCCTGAATTAGGTTTTAATTCAATATTATGAATGATGCTACCTAAGGGTATTTCAGCTAAAGTTAAATTATTTCCCATTTCTGGAGGAATGTTGGAACCTGAAATAACTGTTTGACCTACTTTTAAACCATGAGGTGCAAGAATATATCTTTTTTCACCATCAGCGTAATGTAAAAGAGCAATTCTGGCTGTTCTATTTGGATCGTATTCAATAGATTTAACTAATGAAGGAACATCAAATTTATCTCTTTTAAAATCTATGATTCTATAGTTTTGTTTGTGACCACCACCCAAATACCTCATGGCACGTCTTCCAGAAGAATTACGACCACCAGTTTTACTGATATGGGTGAGGAGACTTTTTTCAGGAACATTAGTAGTTATTTCTGCAAAATCAGAAGCTACTCTTTGTCTTTGCCCTGGAGTGATTGGATTAAACTTTTTTACGCCCACGGTTCTAAATATTATTATAGAAATCTATTACTTCTCCAGACAATAGGGTAACAATCGCTTTCTTAAAAGCTGATTTTCTACCACTTATCATGGCAGTTTTTGTCATCCTATTTACTTTTTTACCTTGATATCTTATAGTGTTTACAGACTTAACTTTTACACCGTACAATTTTTCAACTTCTTTTTTTATTTCTACTTTATTAGCAGTAACATTTACAAGAAAGCCAAATTTGCCTTTGTCATTTTCTGAAGTAACTTTTTCAGTTACAAGAGGTGATTTTAATACAGACATTATTTCAAAAGGTTATTTATTTTTTCTAATGAACTTTCAGCAATAAGCAATACAGATGCGTTTACAATATCGTATGTATTCATCTGAGCATAATTTCTGATCTCAGCACTTTTTATATTTCTTGATGATAAATAAATATTTTTATTATAATCAGGAAGAACAAATAAGTGTTTTTTGGGCAAATTTAATTTGCTCGCAAAATTAATGTAATCCGTAGTTTTAGGTTTATCAAATGTAAAATCTTCTACTACTATAATTCCATTAGATTTAGCTTTGTGACTTAAAGCTGACTTTCTAGCTAAATCTTTTTCTTTTTTGTTTACTTTATAAGAATAATCTCTTGGTCTAGGACCGAAAATAGTACCACCACCTACAAATACAGGCGATTTCATACTTCCCGCTCTAGCACCACCAGTACCTTTTTGTTTTTTCATTTTTTTGGTGGTGAAATTCACTTCAGCTCTTTCTTTAGACTTGTGTGTACCTTGTCTAAGATTGGCTAAGTGATTTTTTACATCAAGGTAGATAACATGATCTACTGGTGTAATTCCAAAAACATCTTCATCAAGATCTATATCTTTTGTCTTAACTCCGTCTTTATTATATACTGGAACTTTCATATTCTATTTTTGTACTTTGATAAAAGCATTAATATGACCTGCAACTGAACCAGAAACAAGCATCAAATTTTTATCAGGATAAATTTTTACAACCTTAAGATTTTGTACTGTAACTTTATCATTACCAGTTCTTCCAGACATTTTAGTACCTTTAAAAACTCTCCCAGGGAAGGAACAAGCTCCTATCGAACCACCATGTCTTTGTCTATTGTGCTGACCGTGGGTTTGACCACCTACACCACTAAAATTATGTCTTTTTACAACACCTTGAAAACCTTTACCTTTTGAGTTTGAAGTAATGTCTACAAGATCTCCTTCAACAAATACATCTGTAATCAACAATGTATCACCTAATGCAGGAGTAGTTGTAAACTCTTTAAACTCAGATACTTTTCTAAGTGGTTCAGAAGAACTTTTCTTAAAATGCCCAATTAAAGGCATTGTAGTATTTTTTTCTGATTTTACTCCGTAACCCAATTGAATGGCTTTATAACCATCTTTCTCAATTGTTTTTACTTGCGTTACTTTACAAGGTCCCATTTCTAATAGAGTACATACTATACTCTTAGCATCTTCATTGTTGAAGATTCGGGTAATTCCAATTTTTTTTCCTAACAAGCCTGACATATTCCTCTAAATTTGGGGTCGCAAAGGTACGACTATTTATTTAATATCAAAGAAAAAATTAAACTTTAATTTCTACATCTACTCCACTTGGCAATTCAAGCTTCATTAATGCATCTACGGTCTTCGTATTACTAGAATATATATCTACTAATCTTTTGTAAGTACACAGCTGATACTGCTCTCTCGCTTTTTTATTTACGTGAGGAGATCTTAATACTGTATAAATTTCTTTGTTAGTAGGTAAAGGTATGGGTCCGCTAATAATAGCACCTGTAGCCTTTACTGCTCTGATAATTTTTTCAGCAGACTTATCAACCAAGTTATGGTCGAAAGATTTTAATTTAATTCTAATTTTCTGATTCATTGTATATTATTTAGCCGTTGCTAAACCTTTTGCTTTTGCAATTATTCCTTCTGATAAGTTGTTGGGTACAGGTTCGTAATGAGAGAACGTAAGTGATGCAGAAGCTCTACCTGAGGTAATTGTTCTTAAATCAGTTACATAACCAAATAGTGCTGAAAGTGGTACGCAGGCTTTGATGATTTGAGCACCACCTTTGCTATCCATTCCTTTCATCAAACCTCTTCTTCTGTTCAAATCTCCTGTTACTGGACCAGTATATTCGTCTGGAGACACTACTTCCACGTTCATAATCGGCTCTAGTATTATTGGACCAGCCAATCTACCTGCTTCTCTAAATCCTGCTCTAGCCGCTAATTCAAATGATAATGAATCTGAATCCACGTT
>JAAFJZ010000394.1 GCA_013298205.1 Cytophagales bacterium | reverse complement strand
GGTAATGATTTTATTACCAGAAGCTAAATGTATAGAATCTGTTCGTAGTTCACCTAAATAAGTATTTTCAAAATGATGTATCATGTATTTTTTTTTACAAATCTAAGACATAAATTTGTTTCTCAAAAATCAATTAAATAGACAGACTAATTTTAATTACTTACGTTTATTTGTTAAAATGATAATTTTTTATCTCAAAAGTATAAACTACTGATTATGATTTATTCACAAATAATATTTGCATTTGTTTTAGGAATTTCTGCTTGGTATTTTATAAAAGGATTTTCTAAAATTAGAGCCAATATTCTTTCAGGAAAAAATTATATACCTACGGGAACAAAAATACAAAGAATTAAAAATATGATATTTTTTGCACTAGGTCAGAAAAAAATGTTCGACCGCCCTATTGTGGGTATTTTTCATTTTATTATTTATGTAGGATTTTTAATCATAAACATCGAACTCCTAGAAATTGTAATTGACGGCTTCTTAGGTACACATAGAATATTTATGCCCGTTTTAGGGAGTTTTTACTCCTTTGTAATTGGCTTTTTTGAAGTTTTAGCATTGGGAGTTGTGATCAGTTGTGTGGTTTTCTTTTTGAGAAGAAATTTACTAAAACTGCCACGTTTCACTTCTACAGACTTAAAAGGATGGGCATTTAGAGATGGAAACTATATTTTAATAATTGAAGTAATATTGATGTTTGCCTTTTTGCAAATGAATGCAATAGATTTAGAACTACAAAATAGAAATGTAGAAGGTTTTCACCCAACAGGAAGTTTTGCGATTAGTCAGTTTATTAGTCCTTTGTATTCATATAGCAGTATAAATGGTTTGATCTCTGCTGAAAGATTTTATTGGTGGGTACATATTCTAGGTATTTTTGCGTTTGCCAATTATTTACCAAAATCTAAACATTTACACATTATACTAGCCTTTCCCAATACCTTTTACACCCGTTTAGAGCCTAAAGGCGAAATGAGCTTTATGAAAACCATCAATAAAGAAGTGCGATTGATGTTAAATCTACCTATAAAAGAGGAAGAACAAGCTCCCACAAATGAAGTTATAAGATTTGGCGCAAAAGACACGAATGATTTAACTTGGAAAAATCTTTTAGAAGCTTACACTTGTACCGAATGTGGACGTTGTAGCTCAGTTTGCCCAGCGAACTTGACTGGAAAACTACTTTCTCCTAGAAAAATCATGATGAGTACACGTGATAGAATGGAAGAAATAGCTTTCAATAAAGAAACCAAGGGAGCAGATTTCAAAGATGATAAATCATTGTATGGAGACTATATTAGCCAAGAAGAACTTTTGGCTTGCACTACCTGCAATGCGTGTGTAGAAGCTTGCCCAGTAAATATAAATCCGCTAGAAATTATTTTAGAACTGCGTAGGTATATGATAATGGAGGAAAGTAAATCTCCTCAATCTTGGGCTGCAATGTTTTCTAATATAGAAACCAATTTCTCACCTTGGAAATTTCCAGTGGATGAAAGAAGTAAATGGACTAATCAATAATTAAAAGCTAGGATGTCGGAATTATTAAAAATACACACAATGGCAGAATTGGCTGCTCAAAACAAAAAACCAGAAATTCTTTTTTGGGTGGGTTGTGCTGGCTCTTTTGACGACCGTGCCAAAAAAGTTACCCGTGCATTTGCTGAAATACTTCAAAAAGCAAATATTGATTTCGCTATCATGGGAAATGAAGAAAACTGTACAGGCGACCCAGCAAGAAGATCAGGGAACGAGTTTCTTTTCCAAATGCAAGCTACAGTAAATATTGAGATGCTTAACCAATATGAAATCAAAACAATTGTTACTGCCTGTCCGCATTGCTTTAATACCTTAAAAAATGAATACCCTGCCTTGGGAGGAAGTTACGAAGTCATTCATCACACACAATATATTCATCAATTATTAGAATCGGGGAAAATAGCTATTCAAGGAGGGGAATATAAAGGCAAAAAAATCACATACCATGATTCTTGCTATTTAGGCAGGGCTAATGATATTTATGAAATTCCTAGAAGCTTAATAGAAAAGCTTGATGCCAATTTAGTTGAAATGAAAAGTGCCAAAAAAAATGGACTTTGTTGTGGAGCTGGCGGTGCACAAATGTTTAAAGAGCCTGAAAAAGGCACTCAAGACATCAATATAAAACGAACAGAGGAAGCGATAGAAACTAATGCTGAAATTGTAGCCGTAGCTTGTCCATTCTGTATGACAATGCTTACAGATGGAATCACTGCGAAAGAGAAAAAAGAATCAGTTAAGGTAATGGATTTTTCAGAATTAATTCTTTCGCAAATCCAATAACATTTGACCATAATCATAAAAAAAAGCCTTGTTTGAAATTTCAAACAAGGCTTTTTTGATGTCTAGAATATATATGGAATAAACTAGAATTTAGGACAACGAATTCCTGATTGAATAATATAAGTTAAATGAACTCCCCATACAAAATACCAATCAGTTGGAGCGAAAAATGCATTAGGATCAGCCCCTTCTTTTGTCGCCCTTACATTTCCTGGGGAATGAGAATTCATCATAGGAAATGCACCTGTAGGATCCATAACTAATAGCCCTGTAGTAGGGTCGGTCATAAATTGACCTTTTACAAAATCAGGTGCATCGCTACTTACAGTCCAAATTCCACCATTATTTTTAACCCAACCTCTTTCAAAAGCATTATAACCAGCTCTATAAGCTAGTAATTTTGCTTGTAAACTTGGAAGTTTGGAAGGATCTATATATTTACCACCAGCCCCATCTAAATCGTCAGTAAATGTTTTCCTAGCACCGAATTCTCCAGCTATATCCCATTGGCGTGCTAATTTCCATCTCACTCCGACACCAAATGGAATAGCTACTTGAATTTGCTGAATTTCTCGTCCTTCCAATTTCAACGGAACTAGGTTAATTTCTTCATTTCTAAATATGGTCGATGGAGTATGATAAAATACAGCAAAACCGATAAAACCATATGGTGTAAATTTAGGTCTTTTATTATATGTACCTCTGTTTTCAAATAAATCTACTACGACATCGCCTTTGAGTTCAAGAATATTATTCACAAAATTCAAACCCCTAACTGCTCTAAATCTA
>JAAFJZ010000393.1 GCA_013298205.1 Cytophagales bacterium | reverse complement strand
TCCTGAAAACTTTGGTTTTTCAGATTCTTGTTCTAAATCCGTAACACCATAATTTCCAATATGTGGATGTGTGTTGATAATAATTTGACCAAAATAAGAAGGATCGGTATAAATTTCTTGGTAGCCTGTCATGCCTGTGTTAAAGCATATTTCTCCTCCTGTAGTGCCTTTAATCCCAACACTTCTTCCAGTAAGTGCTAACCCATCTTCTAATAATAATGTTGCTATTTGATTCATTTTGATTTTTTCTTGATGCAAAGCTAAGTAAATTGAAAAAAAATTAATCATAGTATTTATGAATTGTTGAAATATTCATCAAAAAATAATGAAAACTTCTGTTTTTTTTTGCCTATTATTTCAATCTAAATCTATTTCATAAAAGAATTAGGTTCAAAATTTCTATTCTCGGATTTGTATTTTTACTTTTGCCACTTTAAATGAAGTATATAAAGGCATGAAACTCTATTCAACCCAAAGAAAATCTGAAGATGTAAATTTTGAAGAAGCTGTTTTTAAAGGTTTACCCCCTGATAATGGGTTATATTTACCTTCTGTATTACCACTTTTGCCTTTAGATTTTTGGCATTCTTTGGAATCGAAATCTTTTCAAGAAATGGCTTTCTTGTATGCAAATGAACTTTTAAAAGATGAAATACCTGAGAATATTTTAAAAGAAATAGTTTATGAAACACTTTCTTTCGAAATACCAATTATTGAAACAGAAGAAAACATGTATGTTATGGAACTTTTTCAAGGTCCTTCATTAGCATTTAAAGATTTTGGAGCAAGATTTATGGCTCGTATTATGTCATATTTTTTATCTATAAGTAAAAAAGAAATTAATATTTTGGTCGCTACTTCTGGTGATACAGGTGGAGCTGTAGCAATGGGTTTTTTTAATAGTCCAGGAATTAAAGTTACAATTCTTTATCCTTCTGGCAAAGTAAGCAACTTGCAAGAAAAACAACTTACAACTTTGGGTGCTAATATTCATGCTTTAGAAGTAAATGGCACTTTTGACGATTGTCAAAAATTAGTTAAAGAAGCTTTTTTAGATGCAGAACTTAATTCTAAAATGAATCTTTCTTCAGCCAATTCTATAAATATTGCTCGACTTATTCCGCAAGCATTTTATTATCTTTATGCTTATTCAATACTAAAATCTGAAAATATTCCTTTGGTCTTTTCTGTACCAAGTGGAAATTTTGGTAATATTGGTGCAGGATTAATAGCTAAAAAAATGGGTTTGCCTATTGATAAATTTATAGCAAGTACCAATGCAAATAATATTGTTCCTCAGTATTTAAAAACAGGTATTTTTAATCCAAGACCATCTGTTAGAACAATTTCAAATGCAATGGATGTAGGCAATCCAAGTAATTTTGCTCGAATTCATGATTTATATAGTGGAAATCTTGAGGAGGTTAGAAAGGATGTTGTCGGATATTGGTTTGATGATATACAAACCGAAAAAGCGATGCAAGATGTTTATGAAAAAGTAGATTATTTAATGTGCCCACATACAGCTGTTGCATATTTAGGTTTAAAAAAATACCAGGAAGAGTGTAAAGAAAAATCAACAGGTGTTTTTTTAGGAACCGCTCATCCCGCAAAATTTATGCATGAAATGCCAAGTAATCTTTCAAATAAGGTTATTATTCCAGACAGTTTGGCTAATATTGCTCTAAAACCTAAGACTTCTACTAAAATTAATGCAGAATTTGCTGATTTAAAAAACTACCTTTTTAAAAATTAAACTATTTCATCAAAACAATTTTAAATATGAACCTCAAAAAACAGCTATTTCTTATTACATTTCTTTTAGCAATAAACGAAACGAATGCTCAAAATAATTTTACATTAATGAGTCAGGATATTTTAGGTCAAGCTACTAAAAAAGAAGAATTTAATGGAATGGGTTGTACAGGAGGCAATATTTCTCCACAACTATTTTGGAAAAATCCACCAACAGGAACCAAAAGCTTTGCAATTACAATGTATGATCCTAATGCTCCTACGGGAAGCGGATTTTGGCATTGGATTGTTACGGATATTCCAGCAACATATACTGAATTGATTTCAGGTTCGGGGATGCTTAAAAGCAATAGTTTACCTGCAGGAGCAAATCAAGGAAAGAACGATTTTGGTACTAATTCTTATGGTGGTCCTTGTCCTCCCGAAAATCATGGAATACATCAATATATCATAACAATTCATGCGCTTAAAGTAGATAGATTAGGTTTGGACCCCAATACAAGCCCTGCCGTTATTGGTTTTTATTTATGGCAAACCACAATAGAAAAAGCCAGTATTGTAATGTACTATGAAAGAAAAAGTGATAAGAAGTTTTAAATCCTAACTTCTCAAAATTTACCCAGCCTCTTTTGCCTTCAATGCAATAGTTAGCTGTTGCATTGATTACTTGAATCCGTGCCTTTTTAAAAAACTAAAAATAGACTACCTAAATTGATGCGGAATTAGGGTTTAAGATAAGGTCATTGTAACATTTAGTTGATTCTCAAAATTTTCCTAATTCCTGTTAGGCTTTGAAGCTCATAATAAGGTTTTAAGTTAAAAAATTTAGACAAAAACGATATTTTTGTGACTAAAACTTCAGAACCAAATAAATGGGCAAATGGTCTGACACTTCTCTCGCCTCTTTTAAGGAACTAAACTCTTTTGTAAAATCAATCGCTCCGCTTGAGCTGATATTAAACTGTTTCTTTTCGTAGTAAAAGTTATCTAGTTCATTAGCAAGACGTTCTCCATCTTTTTCTTCCGCTTTTATGCTTGTTTTTTGGTTTTTTAAAGCCGCTTCATATCCATTTTGATACAGCTCGTTGTAGGCTTTGTCTTTATAAGTCAAGTTAAAATCACCACATAGAATAATATTGTCATTCAAGTAGTTAAAATGAATTTTGGGTAATAGTTTCACTTCAATCCATGGCATTTTCTTTTTGGGTACAGCATGAAAGTTGCCTAATGTGAAGGTGCTATTTTTAAACTTAAATCTTGCCATATAGGGTTCTCGGTCTATTGTGCTTTCGATAGATTGCTCCAGCCACGCTTTTCCTACAAGAATGAGCTTATTTTTGCGCCAAATATAGGCGTATTGTTCATTGCCAGGTCCAGAAGTAGC
>JAAFJZ010000392.1 GCA_013298205.1 Cytophagales bacterium | reverse complement strand
CGACATTAATAGCCAGCTCATCTGGCAATGTAGGCATAGGCTACGATGCAGGTCAAATCCCTGACAACGACATTGTTTTAGGTGTAAAAGGAAAAAGTAGATTTTTTGGAGATATAGAAATCCACAATGGGAATAAATTGCATCTGGACGGTTTTTCAGCTATCATGTTCAAAGACCCTAATCATGGTTTTTATTCCTCCATTAATAGTTACAACAACACAAACAATCTTGAAATCAGAGAGTTTGGAAACATACTTTTCAAAGCCAATTGCAATACTGGAGCAGTTTGCACGCCTTCTATGGTTATCAACGCAGACTTTGTAAACGGAGGAAGTAAAATCGGTATCGGAACAAGTACGCCTGAAGCAAAACTGGATGTAAACGGAAATGCAATATTTCGCCAAGATGTAAGCGTATCAAATAATATTTCTGCCAGCAATGTAATTACCAACAATGTTATTTTCTCAGATGGCACTTCCATTGGTTCTTTGACGCAAATCAAAAATGCTGTTAATGCAAACATAAATACCAATAGCTTTAGATTATCAAATAATGGTGCTGGTAACGGAAAAGTGCTTACTTGCGTTGATAATCAAGGAAACGCAGTTTGGGCAAACCCTACAGGTGGTGGGAATAACTGGGAACAAAAAGCGTTTATTGCACCAGGGACTAACTATAATTTAGGTCAAATTTTAGAGTCTACAGTAAATAGAGTAAGAGTTGAAACCCTTTTTTCAGGAGAGATTCATTCAGGTAGTGTATATTCTAGAGGTTCTGTTGGTGCAAATAGTCGTTTATCAAGTAATGGGGAATTATATGTTCGTGGTCAAGCTCAAATAGGGAGTTTCAATACTCTCAATGGAATAAATGCAGATTATCAACTTGCAGTAGCGGGTAAAATTGTTTGCAAAAAAACAATCGTAACACAAGTAGGCTGGGCAGATGATGAGTTTGACAAAACAAGCCCAAGCCTAGAAACAGAAGAAGCTACTGCAAGTCAAGAAAAACATTTGATAGGTGTGCCTAGCCAAAAAGAGCTAGAAGAAAAAGGCCTAGACCTAGGCGAAATGCAAGCCATACAAATGCGTAAAATTGAGCAATTGTACAAACATCTTTGGAAGATGAATGCACGCATGGAAGAGTTAGAAAAAGAGAATGCAATCTTGAAAGGCAAGTAAATTCTGCTTTAAGATATAGAATAAATTAGACTTTCCAAGTTTTTAAAACTTGGAAAGTCTGAAATTCTTATCATCCTACAAATCCCATAAATCCTAGTACAGACAGTTATTTTAAGCTTGCTATGTCTGAAACTCTTACCCATAGCAGTTCAAATTTTTCCACAATTTAAATACTAAAAAAGATGAAACTCAAACTTGTTTATCTTGCTTTTCTTATATTTATTCTATCTTGTGCTTGCGAGAAAGAAAAAGTAGCTCCTTGTTTGGGAAAGAAACCTACAACAGCCGATTTTTATATTTGGATTGGTGGATATTCAACTGACGCAATCCGAAAGGATCCCCTCTATTTAAAGGGTCAACATTGGATAAATTACAGTTGTGATACCTTAATTATGAATTATGTAACCCTTGAAGCCAAACAAGATTCTTCACCTTCTACACGATATGAATGGAAAATAGGAGCAAACAAATATTACAAAAGAGCATTAAATATTAGCTTCACTGGTCGTAAGCTAAGTGATATCCATATACCTGTACGGCTAAAAGTTACGCAAGAGCCTAACCGAGCTTGCTTTCCTAGTGATTCTGGTAAAGCCAATATTACTAAACAATTGGTATTCTTGGGAGCAAACGAGGATGTTGGAGATTTAGCCGACAGCTTATTTAGAAATTCATTGGTAAAAGGCACTTTTGTGGGCGATTTTGATGACAATCTTTATGGCATAGGGTATTGGTACGACTTGAGTCGAGGGCAATCTGAACGTAAAGTATTTAAAAATGACACCTTGATAGTTACTTTAGGTAATATGGAAAAGGGAAGGCAAATGGGCTTTTGGTTTCGCCATTATTTTTATTTTACGGATTTCAAACGAAAAAATTTATTTAAAGATACGGAGCATCTATTCCTAGTACAACAACCATTTGTTACATATAAGCAAATTGCCGATGATGATTCAGATCTCGGATTTACTTTTTTTTTAACACCCGACAATAATACTGTAGAGTTTAGGGTAAAAGATAAATTATTTTTTAAAGGTAAAAGAATCAAATAACTAAGAAATAAAAAACTAAACTTAAAATGAAAAAACATATATTATTCATCTTACCCATAGCAGTTCAAATTTTTCCACAATTTAAATACTAAAAAAGATGAAACTCAAACTTGTTTATCTTGCTTTTCTTATATTTATTCTATCTTGTGCTTGCGAGAAAGAAAAAGTAGCTCCTTGTTTGGGAAAGAAACCTACAACAGCCGATTTTTATATTTGGGAGGGATTTTATTCAACTGACGCAATCCGAAAGAACCCGCTCAATATAAAGGGTAAATACTGGATAAATTACAGTAGCGATACCTTAATTATGAATTCTGTAACCCTTGAAGCCAAACAAGATTCTTCACCTTCTACACGCTATGAATGGACAATAGGAGCAAAAAAATATTATAAAAGAACATTTGATTTTAGTTTCACTAGTCGTAAGCTAAATGATACCCATATACCTGTACGGCTAAAAGTTACGCAAGAGCCTAACCGAGCTTGCTTTCCTAGTGATTCTGGTAAAGCCAATATTACTAAACAATTGGTATTCTTAGGGGCAAACGAGGATTTTGGAGATCTAGCCGACAGCTTATATAGAAACTCATTGGTAAAAGGCACTTTTGTGGGCGATTTTGATGACAATCTTTACGGCATAGGGTATTGGTACGACTTGAGTCGAGGGCAATCTGAACGTAAAGTATTTAAAAATGACACCTTGATAATTGCTTTGGGTGATATGAAAAAAGCAGTTTTTTTAGGAACGTATGCCTTACAACATTCAATATATTTTACAGATTTCAAACGTAAAAATTTATTTAAAGATACGGAGCATCTATTCCCTGTACAATATCCATTTGTAACATATAAGCAAATTACCGATGATGATTCAGATCTCGGATTTACTTTTTTTTTAACACCCGACAATAATACTGTAG
>JAAFJZ010000391.1 GCA_013298205.1 Cytophagales bacterium | reverse complement strand
TTTGGTTTGCCAAAATAATGATTTGGAAATGCCGATCTAACGTTATTATAAGTAGTTTGTAAAGAAATATAATTACTGTTAAAACAAGTTTCCTTACATTTAAATGCAGCTGCCAACGATGCTATGACACATGTAGAATTCTGTCCCTGATCAACTACAATATTTGATATATTTTGAATATATCGAGTTAAGTATGTAGTTGGAGCTACATAATTTGCTAATGAAGAAATGTCATTATAAATTGCACTACCTTTAGTTGGTGTAAACAAAGGATCAAACACAATGTTATTACTCGTTGGATTAACCACAGGAGGCTGTACTACAGGCGGTTGTGGAGTTGGAGTAATTACTTCATCCTTCTTACAAGAAAAAAACATTAGTACTGTAAAAACTAAACCTTTTGCGAGCATTTTCAATGAATTTTTCATTTTGAATAAAATTTAAGAGTGAAACTAACAGAAACCTTTGTGGAATCTGACTCAAAATTAACACCCTCTTGATTATCTTTGATTATTCGTGAAAAAAAAGGAGATTACTGCCTAAAAAACGAATTTTAATTTTTCTGTTTGTAAATAAAAATTATCAATAAAGTTCTAAATGAGCGACAATTTATTGGTTTAGTTCAATTTGACATGATTTTGAATAGCTTTTTGAGCCAACTCTAATTAAAATTACGCAGTACAAACCAAAAATTACTTTAACTTTGTAAACCTTTAATACTTTTTTTTTAATTTATAGTTCATCTTACTTGACTTTATAATTGTTCAATTAAATATATAAAAATATGAAGCACATATCTACTTCAAAATTCCGCCCAGTTTATTTTACTCTTTTCGCTCTAGCTTTCTTCTTTGTTTTTGCGGCATCTGCACAGCGCAATGACTGCATGAAGGTAGGAATGAATGTAAATGGGTCAAATTATTATAGTTGCGAATATCCTTGGAAAGATTTTTACCTTTTTAGCGGAGGTTTTGTATCTTCAGGTACAGCACCTAGGCAAACCCAAAATTGTGGCTGGAATTGTGGCGTGTATAAAGATATGCAAACCGATGCGGATGGCTACCCTTTGGAAATTCCTTACGATGTGGGTATGGCAGTGGGAGAGATGCCGGCTAATACACTTTTTAAACCTGCCCTAGATTATGGTACACAACAGGTGGGTAATTTAGTAAATGGGGGTTGTCAAGAAGAACTTTTTCCTAATTCTACTGGAGATAGAACGTTGGCTGGAAGCCAAAATCTTTTTACGATTATTTGGGAGGGAGAAGGTACGATTAGTATTGGTTTAGGAGCTTCAGTTGTAGACAATTCTGAATTGAGCCCGAATACTACAGCTACAGGAGGAAAATTATATGCTACAGGTGCAGGTTTACACAAAGCTAAACTTTTTGTGCAAGGTGGTCTGTATTTTATAGTGAATATCGAAAAATCTCTTAGGGGGAATCATATTAAAAAAATTCATATTATTATTCCCAATATAGATCCTGCTTTAGGCGGAGTGGACGCTTTTTCTGATCCTAATAATTCTGAATATTTCTTAAAAAAACCCTTTCACCCCAGATGGATTAATAAGTTAAATGGGTTCTCTGTTTTAAGACATATTTCTTGGAACTCCCCAAATGGAGGTGATCACTCACAATTAACTTCTTGGAATACACGCAAAACCAAATGGTCGAATCAAGGCGGATTTGGACCTCAATTTGCATCGGCTACTGCACATGAATGGGTTATAGAATTGAGCAATCAAACCAAAGCGTCTCCTTGGATTTGTGTACCCGTTGCCTCAGACAATGACAATATAAGGCGCATGGCGCAAATGTATAAAGACAGTTTAGATCCAACTTTGGACATTTACTTAGAGTATGGAAATGAAGCTACATGGAATTCTGCACCAGGTTTTGGTTCTTTTGGTTATTTGAATCAAAAGGCGACACAAGACCCTATTAGGTATCCAGGGGGGATCTCGCAAGTTATGGCAGAAGGTGAGGCGAATCTATGGAAAATTTTTTACGATGTTTTTGCAGCTGATAGCAGTAGAGTAAAAAGAATATTGGCAGGTCAGGTAGTAAATCCAGATATTTGTGGACAAAGAATGAGAATTCATAAACGCAATGGGGCAAGGTATGATTACCTTTCACCTACATGGTATTTTGATTTCGGACCAAACGGGTCTGCGGTAAATTCGCAACCTAATATCACGCCTTCACAGGTAAATGCTTTGGCTAGTAGTTACATCGCTTCTGGAAGTTGGGGTAGCCATATAAAAGACCATATTAATTTAGCTAAGTCTGAAGGTTTAAAGGTAGTGTGTTATGAAGGTGGGCAGCATTATGTTTGGTTAAATGCAGGGCAACCGAAACCAAACAGTGACGAATGGCCAGGCGTGAAGCTAGCAGGACAACATCCTTCTGTGATTCCCTTGTATCAGCAAGCTTTAGATTCTTTGAAAAATTACGGAGTAGAACTAGCAAATGGCTTTGTTCACTTTGGAGGGTATAAAGATAATGACTTGAATGCCAGAATTACAGGATTTTCGGTTGCTACTTCCATGTTTGAAGATTTAACTCCAGGACCTTATGTCGTATCGGGTACTTATTTGGGTAATCCTTATAATTATACTTTAGACAAGCAATACAGAGAAGCCAAATGGACAGCGCAGCAATCTATGCTTCCCGCCAATTCTTGTATACCTGTAAGTGTTACGGATACCATTGGATCGGGAAATGCGATTTCGTTTTTTGAACCTACCAAAAGTTATATAGACGCAGGAGGTCCATTTGCGCCTAACCCAAGTTCTGTAAACAACTTTACAATTGAAGCTTGGATACAACCTGCTTCTTTAAATAAGTCACAGGATATCATTTCATTTTCCAATAATAGCACGGTCAATTCTGTAAATGCCATTATGATTAATGGTTCTAATCGCATTACTTGGACGATTACTGATAATCTGGGCAGCCAAAGATTGTCTCTTACTGGACCAATTGTGCAAAAAGACAAATGGATTCATGTAGCGGCTGTAAAAACAGGAACTACTTATTCTTTGTACATCAATGGTACACTTATGGCTACGGGATCTGCTAGTTTCCCGGGAGGGTTTGTTACCAATAGAACCTTGTTTGGCGCAAGAGCATCGGGTACTTCTACTACC
>JAAFJZ010000390.1 GCA_013298205.1 Cytophagales bacterium | reverse complement strand
TACCCAAATATTGGTTTTCTAGAATTTGTAGATATGATTTCTGAAGTAAGTCCTAAAGCTGGTAATAAAATAATGTAAACCTCTGGATGTCCTAAAAACCAGAATAAATGTTGAAATAACAATGGACTACCTCCAGCATTTGATAATGCCTCACCTCCGATATAAATTTCAGATAAGAAGAAACTTGTTCCAAAACTTCTATCACAAATTAGTAGTACAGCTGCTGCAACTAAAACAGGGAAAGATAAAAGACCAATCACTGCTGTTAAGAAAAATGCCCAAATGGTAAGAGGAAGTTTTGAAAAACTTAATCCTCTTGTTCTCATATTAATTACTGTAGAAATATAATTTACACTGCCTAATAAACTAGAAGCAATAAAGAAAACCATACTTACTAGCCATAAAGTCATCCCTAAACCGGAACCTGGCATTGCTTGAGGCAATGCACTCAAGGGAGGATAAATCACCCAACCACCAGATGCAGGACCCGTCTCTATAAATAATGAAATAAACATAATTACACCAGAAATAAAGAATAACCAGTAAGAAAGCATATTCATAAATCCAGAAGCCATATCTCTAGCTCCAATTTGAAGTGGGATTAACAAATTACTGAACGTACCGCTCAATCCAGCTGTAAGCACAAAGAATACCATGATTGTACCATGCATAGTGACCAAGGCAAGATAAAATTCAGGATTTAATTTCCCATTTTCAATCCATTTTCCTAAGATAGGAGATAACCAATCTAATTTTGCTTCAGGAAAGCCTAATTGCAACCTGAAAATTACAGATAAACTACCACCAATAATTGCCCAGAAAATTCCAGTTATTAAAAACTGTTTGGCTACTATTTTATGGTCAGTAGAGAATATATATTTTGATAAAAAGCTTTGATTTTCATGGTGTGTGTCATGATGCGTATCATGTGCGTGTGCGTCTAAACTTACTGCTGACATAAATATTATGTTTGTTGTTAAATTTATTGATTATTTATTAGCCAATTGTTGAGAATTATCAGAACTTAATAAAGTTAAGGACTTAAGATAATCAGGGTTTTGACTTAACCAAGTTTCTTGCGAAGCGTACCACTTTTTGTAGTCTTCTGGTTCATCTACAACAATTATGAATTTCATTGCAAAATGACCTCTTCCACAAACTTCTGTGCAAGCTAATTCATAATTGAAATTTTGATTGCCTAATTTATCACGCATATCTTGCGTAGATAATCTAGGAATAAACCAAAATTTTGTTGGCATGCCAGGTACAGCATCCATTTTTAATCTAAAATGTGGAGCAAATACGCTGTGTAACACATCTCTTGCTCTTATTTTAAATAATACAGGCAATCCTTTTGGTATGTGAATTTCTCTTGGAACAAAATCATCTAAAGATGCTTTGCTATTTTTGAAATCTACACCAAATTCATTTACAGCATCAATAAGTTTGTAGTTGTACGTCCCCAATTTATTATCTTTACCAGGATAACGAACTTGCCAAGCAAATTGTTTACCCATCACTTCGATTACCTCTGCATCTTTAGGTGAATCAGAAGTAATATCTGTCCAAGTTTTATATCCTGATAATACAAGTAGTGTAAGAACTATAGCAGGAACAACTGTCCATATTAACTCTAATTTACCATTATGAGGATAGAAATATGCTTTTGATTCTTTTTTGTATTGATAGATATAAGAAAATGCAAATAAAAGCACATGGGTGATTACAAATGGAATCAAAATCACAATCATTGAAAACCAAAACCAATAATCTGTTTCAATTCCGTGTACGGAAGCAGATTCTGGTAGCATTTTTTCCATGGTAACATAACTGTACCAAATAAAGCCACCGACACCTAAAACCAATACCACTATAAACATAGCCGCATTTAGTTTGTTGTATGAATCTACCCTTGATTTAAAATTGTTTTTATAAACATCTAGTAGTGTAGATGCCCTAAATAAAAGAACAAGTGCTACTACTACCGCAAGTGAAAGTAAAATTAATATTGAATTGCTCATATTCAGATTAAATTGATTAAATGTTGTGATGTAAACCCTCTTCTAAAAGTGGGTGTTTCTTAGCTACTAAGTTTGCTTTTGATAATGTCTTCGCTACTACATAGGCAAATCCAGAAACATACATAAGAATAACCCCAATTTCTAAGAAACCAAATCCACTATTTTCTTTGATAGTACCTGGCATAACCATCATATAAAAATCGACCCAATGACCTACTAAAATCATGATACATATTACTTTTAGAATGAACATTTGTCTTTTAAAATCTCTACTCATTAATCCTAAAAAGGGTAGAACAAAGTTAACAATTAAATTTATAGCAAATATAGGTGTGTAATGATTGTCAAATCTATATAAACGGTCTATGAAGTATGTTGTTTCTTCTGAAATATTAGCATAGAATATAAGCAGAAATTGACTCGTCCAAATGTACGTCCAGAAAATACTGAATCCGAAAATAAATTTACCTAGATCATGTAAATGATTTTCATTAACCAAATGTAGATAACCGTTTTCTTTTAATAAGATAATGATGAGTGTAATAGTAGCAATACCAGATACCCACCAGCTTGCGTGTACATACCATCCAAACATAGTACTAAACCAGTGTGTGTCAATAGACATGACCCAATCCCATGCAGCCATCGATGAACTAACTGCATAAATAATTATGGTTACAGCTCCCAAAACGATAGATTTGTCATAAATGATCACTCCACCCTCCAAATCTTCTTGTAATGATTTTTTTCTTAGTAAATTCCACATCAGTATCCATAACCCAAAGAATACTACCATCCTACAATAAAAGAAAGGTAAATTCAAATATCCAGCCTTATTAGCGATTATAGAATCGTATTCAGGATTTGGAGCTCCATTTTCTAATGTTTTTTCAAATAATTCATGATGCGTCCAGTGAAATAAATCATGTTGTGCAAAAATAAAATACACTAACATCAATACACCTGTGTAGGGTAAAAATGCACCCATTGCTTCCGGGACTCTTTTAAATGGAGTTGACCATCCTGAGTAAGATACATATTGTACTGCAACCCAAAACAAACCAATTAATGAAATACCAGTAAAATACACATTGTTCATCCAAAGTACAGCCCAAACCCTTTGCATCCAATGAT
>JAAFJZ010000039.1 GCA_013298205.1 Cytophagales bacterium | reverse complement strand
AAAATGTAATAAAAGCAATAAGACTATACACAAAAGCTAAGATTCTAATATCATTTACATAATTTAGACCTAACACAAAAAGCAAATTCATTATTCCCAATCTCAAAAACTCTAATACATTTCTATGGTAAATGAATTTTAAATTATAAAAAAGGATGCCTTCCAAATAATTTGATGCAGCATTAAGCAATAAACCAGGTAAAGAAATGAGCAGTAAAGATTGAAAAACAGGTGTAAGTTCTTCCTTTAAAATAATCAAATAAGAATAATGGTATAGACCACAAAAAACAATGATAGTTAAAGCAATCTGAGCTAAAATAATGAATAAGTTTTGAGAATAAAACTGTGTTAGTTTGTTTTCAGATTTAAAATAGCCAAAGCGCATGATTGCAATTGAAACAAATCCAAAATGTAAAACAGCTAAAATACCCATTGTACTAAAAACCAAAATCCAAATACCGTATAGTTCCTGATTTAGTATTTTTAGATTTTCCCTTACAGCATATAAACTTGTTAAAATGTTAAAAATGATGACAAAATATGAAAATAGGTTGTGCTTTATAAATTTTTGATTGGAAGAAATGAGTTTTTTAATCATAATATTGTCTAACAATCTGAGCTTCTTGAGCCTTTGTTTAGATGCAAATATATTTCTTTAAATCTATAAGTAAAACTCAATTTTCTTATGTAAAGTAATTTTTAAGGTTAAGTGAAGAGAAGATTTAAAGACCTTTTAATTAGCTTTCATTAATAAAAAAGTACCGTTTGCTCCATTTTGAGGAATTACATTATGCCATTTTCCCAAATTTAGTTTTCCTAAAGTATCCAATGTTGCAGTTGCATTTTGAGTAGTACCAGTAGAAGGGTAAACATATTCGTATGTACAAGAAAAAACTTTACCTTTTAATGTCCAACTTCCTATTGCTATGTTTTGTTTTTTAGAAAATTTTGATTCAACAATCATTTTCCCATCTGGCTTGATCATAAAACTAAAATAATTGTCAGTGTTTGTAGTTGGTGCATTCATTGTGTATGTGCCAATCCATAATCCGTAAATAGAACTTTTAATTAGAGATGAAGTTGTGGTAAGAACTTTGGGTTTTACGCAACTATATGAAAGAGAAAAGAACAAAAGTGCAACTAAATAAATAATTTTATTTTTCATTTCTAGCCATTTAGAATATAAATTTGTTTGGTAAAATTCTGTTATTAAAGCAGATGTTTTGAACTAATTATATTCAAAACATCTGAGGGGTTAACTTCTTTTGATAAATCAAAGCGATTTATTATTGACATATTAATATCATTATGATAACCTGAATAGGGATTCAAAAATGATTTTGTATTTCCAAATTCACCTATTAATATTATTCTTTTAACATCAAAAGAATTTGCCAAATGTGAAAATCCACTTTCTAAACCTATAAATAAATTACATTTTTTAATTAATAAGCCAATTTCTTGAAAAGATAGTTTATAACAATAAGATGAATAGTTTTTTAGAACAGAATCAATTTGAGGTTCTTGTCCGATTTCAATTAACTGATAATCTGGATAGAGAGCCGAAATTTCTTTTATTAAATTATTCCATGATGTAGAATTCCAATCTTTGGAGGTCAAATTGGTTTTGGCATGAATAACAATATATTTTTCAAAAATAGAGTTTGTGGAAATGTTAGGGTCTAAATAAAAAACAGGCCTTTCATTAGTTATGAAATCAAGGCTACCAGAAATACAAAAAAAATGCAATAGGTTATTACATTTAATTACATCAGAAGAATTATAATTGAACTTGTTGGGGTTTGTGCCTTTAATGAAATATCTTGTACAAGGTTTTTGGTCTATATGTAAATCATAAATCATAAAAAAATTTCTGAATACAAGATTCATTAAAATCCATTCTGCAAATACTTTTACAGTAATAATTTCATTAATATTCAAATTAAAAGATATGATAGATTTATATTTAGCGTTTATGCACCAAACTATTTTTTTGTTTGGGTGTTTTAATTTTAGCTCTCTTATGATGGGCTCAACCAAAATTATATCGCCAATGTGTTCTGTTAAAGAAACAATAATAAAGTCTTTATGCTCATTTTTATTTATTTTTTGCATTAAGTTTAAAAAATTATTAAATATTGAAAATAAGATTTTATGGTCTCTAAAAATTAGAAAAAAAAACATTCTTAAATATCTTAAAAATGATATTGCCAAAACTAATAAGGTGAGGGTTTTTGCCTTGAAAATATACATTCAGCGAGCTCAACTAGATTTATGTCATTACATGTAGCCACAACATCGTAGTGCCAGTCATCTTTAAATTTGTTATTTAGACAAACTTCAGAAAGTAATTCCAATTGGTTACCATCAAAACCATGCATAAAGTGACTAAAAATTCCATATTTATCAAAAAAAGTAAAGTTTTCATATCCATTTTTAAATAATTGATGAAATGGTGCTAAGATTTCATTTTTTGCTTTTTTTAGTAATAAAGGATGCCACTCAAAAATCACGTTTGGCTTTTGTTGTAACAAAGTTTTACTTGAACCTTCTAGCACTTTGCCATCAAAGCCATCAACATCTATTTTTATCAAATCAATTGAAATTCCAATTTCATCAACAATTTCATCTAATGTTTTAGCCAAAACAAGCTCATTACCTAATGCGCTTCCGCTGCCAGAGTGTGTTCTTATTACGTTTAACTCTTTTTGATTGGAAATATTGCTAAGAAGTGAATTGACCAAAATAGCATTTTTAAACGAAACTAAATTCGATTTTAAGATGCCATAAAATTGCTTTTCAGCTTCAACACAAATAATATTGCCGATTTTATCTTTTAAGTTTTCATTAATTAGCAAAAAAGTGTCCCCAGTTGCGGCACCAACATCAATTACATTAATTCTTTTGTTCTTTTTTTTGGCTGTTAAATAAGCAATTTCTAAAATTGGGTTATTGAAACTTGGGTAAATTCGACTTAATAAGCCATAAGGATAACCTGCATTTACTTTAATTTTATGATTGTGGATAGTTGTAATTACTTCTTTTTGATTATTCCTTAATACAAAGTTCTTCCAAAGCATTTGCCATAAAAATAAGCTACGAATTTTATAAGTTTTAATTAAAAAATTATAAACAGTATTTACCAACATATTATATTATTTCTGTTTGAGATGTTATTACATTTATAACTTCTAATCCCTTAATAAGTAAGTAAGATTCTTCTAAAGTTGGAAACAGTAGCTTCCCATTTGAGTCTCTTGCAGAACGAAAACTTGGTTTTTCATAGGTTTCTAAAGGGTTTTTAATTTTTATGTTCCCTATTTTATCTTTTCTGATAAAAAAAGCGTTAGAACTATTTTTATTATTTCCAATAAAATAATAACCTTTCTTTTCAGCAAGATGGCAAATTGCGAGCAAAGAAGCTCCGAAATACAATCGGTTTCCTTTTGCTTTGGAAACTACAAAATCTTCTTGATAAGGGATACTTATAGCTCTTTCTATACCAAATAAAGCATTATATTCGCAAATCACACAAACTGGGTTTACAGATGTAATTTCATTCCAAATCCAATAATCATTACCATCAATATCTATACTCAAAATTCCGATTTCATTTTTTAAACCAAAAGAACTTAAAAGTTGATTGATATTTTTTTTTGTTATAAAACTTTGAATAGCAGTAATACTTCTCGTAGCATATAAGGCTTGTTTTTTTATAAAGGATATATCTTTTTCATTTCCATCGATAACATACCCTTCCCAAAAATTATTTGTTAGAAGAAATCTAGTATTACTTTCTTCGTAGTTTTCAACACCAAACTCCACAAAAGTATTAGGCATACTTATATTATTTGTAATGTACTGTATAATACCATCTTCACCCGTTTGAGAAAACACTTTCCATTCTACTTCTTTTATGTCATTAATTGACTCTTTATTTTTTAAATTATATATATATAGCTGAGCTTGAAGTACTTTTAATTCTTCAATTTGCATTTTAAGCGCATTGATTCCTAAATGAAATTTAATAAGTGCTTTAATTTTCTCTATTATTTTTAATTTTCTCATTTTAATAAAATGTATTTCAAATACTTGATTAAATAAAAATTTTGACCATTTAACCCAATTTAAAATTATGTATGAAAATCAAAATTAAGAAATATTATTTGTAAGCCATAAAACCTTGTTTAAGATTTGAGCAAAAAAATATACGGATTTAATTCCAATTATTTTAAGTTGATTTTTTATTGTTTAATATTGAACCATTTAAAAGATAAAAATTAAGGTCTTAATTGAAATTATTTATTATAAAATATTAACAAAAATTAATAGTAAATGGAAAAAAACTAATCACGAACTTTCACATTTTGTAATAAACCCCATTTCTTACAAAACCTTCAATCTCCGTCAAACATTCTGCCTAATCCGCCCAAAACTGAGCCTTCCTCTCTTGCGCCACCTACCGAACCATAGGCTGCTATCCTGCTTGCTAGCCTGCTTATTGGTAAAGATTGAATCCAAACTTTACCTGGACCTCTTAGCGTAGCAAAAAATACGCCTTCGCCTCCAAAAAGAGTGTTTTTAATACCACCTACAAACTGAATATCATAATTTACATCGCTGGTCATGGCTACAAGACAGCCTGTATCTATTTTCACCATTTCATTTGAAGAAAGTGTTTTTTCTATTATACAACCTCCGGCATGTATAAAAGCCATTCCATCGCCTTCAAGTTTGGTCATAATGAATCCCTCGCCTCCAAAAAGACCAGTTCCTAATTTCTTTTGAAACTCGATACCAATTGAGACACCTTTGGCAGCGCAAAGAAAAGCATCTTTTTGGCATATAATTTTATTGTTGAGCAACCTTAAATCCATCGGAATAATTTTCCCAGGATATGGTGCAGCAAAAGTTACATGTTTTTTGCCTGTTCCTGTATGTGTAAAAGCGGTCATAAAAAGATTTTCTCCTGTTAATAATCTTTTGCCAGCCGACATCAATTTACCAAATAAGCCTCCAGTTTGTTGAGAACCATCACCAAACAATGTTTGCATTTGTATAGCTTCATCCATCATCATAAAGCTGCCCGGTTCGCCAATCACTGTTTCTTGTGGGTCTAATTCAATTTCAACGCATTGCAAATCGTTTCCATGTATTTTGTAATCAATTTCATGGTTTTTCATTATTTTTATCATATAAAGAGTTATATATTTAAGTCAATTTATAAAGTTTTTTTTACGCTTCAAAAAATTCACTATGCAAAATTTTTAAAGATGCTTCCTTATCCTCGTTTAGTTTGGATTTTAAACTTTCAATATTATCAAATTTCTGTTCATTTCTTAAAAAACACAATGGTATTACCTCTATTTTTTGGTTATAAATGTCTTGATTAAAGTTAAAAATATGAACTTCAATTTTCTCTTCTTTTCCATTTATAGTTGGTCTAATTCCAATATTCATCATGCCAAAATACGATAAATTATTAAAAATTAATTTAACTAAATAAACACCATGTGAAGGTACAATTTTTGATTCATTATTTAATTCAATATTTGCAGTGGGGAAATCAATTGTTCTTCCTAATTGATTTCCCAAACTAACCTTTCCAGAAAAAGAATACGCTCTTCCTAATAATTTATTAGCTGTTTCAATATTATGATTTTGAAGCGAATTTCTAATCTTTGTAGAGCTTATCGCTAATTCGTCAATTATTTGTTTAGGAATCTCAACAATTTTAAGCTGAAACTCATCAGATGTTTCATGTAAAAAAGCCAAATTACCTTTTCTATCTTTTCCAAAACGATGATCATAACCTATAACCAAAGTTTTGGCATTCAAATGCGAAATCAGTATTTTAGAAATATATTCAGTTGGTGAAAGTGAGAAAAAATCTTCTGAAAAAGGGATTACAATAAGATAATCAATTCCCATTGTACTGAGTAATTCAATTTTTTCATCCATAGTTAGCAAAAGCTTAATTTCATCGTTTTGCTTTAGAACTTGCCTTGGATGTGGCCAAAAAGTTAAAATTACTGATGTTAAATTATTATTTTTTGCCTCGAAAATCAAGGTGTCAATAATTTTTTTATGACCCATATGCAAGCCATCAAAAGTACCTGTAGTAACCACACTTGATGGAATATTTTTGATTTCACTTAAGCTTTTGAAAATCTTCATTGCAATATTAGATGCCCTATATTATTTTTTTAAAATTAAATTAAAATTCAAAATAAACACAAAGAATCAGTAAATTCATATTTTTATTCTTGAAATTTAAAAATTACAAGAATAAATTCGTTTTTTTTATGATTTTAATTAATTTTGTATATATTTATAAATTATTTAGAGCATTCGTTTTAAATAAAAACTTTCTACATGGATTGAAAATTTGAAGCATTCCTTCTATTAATTTCTCAAACAATTTAACTAAATCTCTTTTAACTTACATAAAAATTCAACATGATATTATATCCTTTTAAGTTCAAGCCTGTATTTCAAAATCGAATTTGGGGTGGCAATAAACTCAAAACAATTCTTAACAAAGAGTATGATGAAATCGATAAATGTGGTGAAAGTTGGGAAATCTCTAATGTAAAAGGAGGCGTTTCTGTAGTAAAAAACGGAGCTTTGCAAGGAAAGTTCATGCAAGAATTAATAGATCATTGTAGAGAAAATTTATTAGGTAAAAAAGTTATAGAAAAGTATGGTAAAATTTTTCCAATGCTTATCAAATTTATTGATGCTCAAGATGATTTGTCTGTTCAGGTACATCCAAATGATGAAATTGCGTTAAAAAAGCATAATTGTTTCGGAAAATCTGAAATGTGGTATGTGCTAGAGGCGGATGAAGGCGCAACTTTGTTTTGTGGTTTTAAAGAAAATGTTACCAAAGAAGATTACATAAAACATTTAAAAGCCAATACTTTAGAAGAAATTTTAAATAAAGAATCTGTAAAATCTGGAGATGTTTTTTACTTGCCAGCTGGTCGGGTTCATTCAATAGGAAAAGGGATTTTATTGGCAGAAATCCAACAAAGTTCGGATATAACATATCGAATATATGACTATAATAGAAAAGACGATAACGGTAATTTAAGAGAACTTCATACGGAAAATGCGTTAGATGCTCTAGATTTTACTTTTCACAAAGAATATAAAACTCTTTATAAAAAAATCAAGAATGAACCCATTACCTTAGTAAAAACAGAATATTTTACTACTAGGCTTATTTGTTGCGATGAAAATTACAAAAGTGAAATCAAGATTTTACAAAGTTTTGTGATTTATATATGCCTTAAAGGTAGTTTTTTAATAGAATATCCGTTTGGTGCTGTTAAAATTCAAAAGGGAGAAACGGTTTTAATTCCTTCTATGATTACCGATATTACTCTCATTCCATTAAGTGATTTTGAAGTTTTAGAGGTTTTTATAGAATGATAAGTATTTAGTATTTGCACTTTCACTTTTATACACGTTAATTTGTCGACCAATCAAAAATTAATATTATTAAGCTTTTAAAATAAATAGATGAAATATAAAAGAATACTTTTAAAACTAAGTGGCGAATCTTTGGTTGGAGATGAGGGTTATGGAATAGACCCTTCAAAACTTAAACAGTATGTTGAAGAAATTAAGCTTGCTCATGACCAAGGAGTTCAAATAGCAATTGTAATAGGAGGTGGCAATATTTATAGAGGAGCACAAGCTGCAAAAATCGGAATAGATAGAGTACAAGGCGATTATATGGGCATGATGGCTACTTTAATTAACAGCTTGGCTTTGCAAAGTGCTTTAGAAAATGCTGGGATTTTCACTCGATTACTTTCAGCAATAAAAATCGAACAAATTTGTGAAACTTTCATTAGAAGACGAGCAATCAGGCATTTAGAAAAAGATAGAGTGGTGATATTTGGGGCAGGAACCGGAAACCCTTATTTTACAACCGATTCTGCAGCTAGTTTAAGAGCTATAGAAATAGAGGCAGATGTGGTTTTGAAAGGAACGAGAGTAGATGGTATTTATAGCTCAGATCCTGAAAAAGACCCTACCGCTATTAAAAAAAATTAAATGTAATGGATATGACAGCTTTCACACTTTGTGAGGAAAATCATTTACCTATTATCGTTTTTGATATAAACAAAAAAGGCAATCTTCTTAGATTAGTAAAAGGAGAGGGAATAGGCACTTTGGTAACCAATAATTAATTAAAGATGGAGGAAATAGAATTTTATCTTCAAGAAACAAAAGAATCAATGGAGAAAACCCTTATTCATTTAGGGGTTGAGTTTTCTAAAATTAGGGCGGGAAAAGCCTCTCCAGTAATGCTGGAAGGAGTTTTGGTAGAATATTACGGATCACTAACGCCTTTAAATCAGGTTGCTGCAGTTAGCACATCTGATGCTAGAACTCTTTCTGTAAAGCCATTTGAAAGGAAGTCTATCAATGAAATAGACAAAGCCATTCGAAATGCAAATTTAGGGCTAAACCCTCAAAATGATGGTGAAATAATCAGAATTAATATTCCGATGCTTACAGAGGAGCGAAGAAAAGACTTGGTAAAACAAGCTAAAATCGAAGCTGAAAGCGCAAAAGTTGGATTAAGGAACATAAGAAAAGATACAAATGAGTCGCTTAAAAAACTTTTAAAAGAAGGTGCTTCTGAAGATATGGTTAAAGTTGCTGAAGAAAAAGTACAAAAGCTTACTGATTCTTTTTCAACTAAAATAGAAGAAGTTTTTGCTAAAAAAGAAGTTGAGATTATGACTATTTAGGCTAATTAATGTGATTTATTTTTAGACCTTCACTTTTTTTTATTTTTTTAAAATTCCTTTTATTTCATACCACTGGCGAATGTAATCCACCCATTTTTCCATATCTAAAGAAATACTTTTAAGAAAATTGTTTTGATTTTGAACCGTATAATTGATGCTTTGAGGATTTATTTTTAGTTTATTTTCTAAATTTTCATTTTGATTTCCAGTTGGAAAACCAATAAAAATACTTTTATCATCTTTTAATCTAGTAATATAAATAAATACAGGCAAAGCCTCATCATTAATCCATAGGTTAGTTTCTTTTTTAATTGAAATTTCAAATTCATTTTTCTTGCTTAATTCAAAAATGAGATTCTCTTCTAATATGTTTTCAAAAACTTGACCTTTACGTATTTGCAAATTTTGAATTGCCTCTGAATTGCAAAACTCGATTTCATCATTTGAATTTAAAGCCCAAACCCAATAAAGTTTTGTGTTTAGTTTTTCTTCAATTGATAAAAGTGATTTTTCTAAAATATGGGCCATTCAATAATTAATTATATAAACAAGTATTTATTCTAAAAAATCAAATTGGCTGATTTTGTCTAAATGATGAATGGTTTTTGAGCCATCTTTTGAACGTTCAAAATTGAGTTTAAATTTAGCGTTCCAGACTAAATCATCAACAATATACGATTTTGTAGATTTAAGTTCTGAAATATAAGTTTCATCATAATATTTTAAATTAATAAAAAACTCAACATCAGATTTTACAAAATCTTCTTTATTCATTCCAAAAAATGGACTTTTATCATCAATTTCATGTACTACTGTCCAGCTAAGGACAAGAAAATCAATTTCATGTTTTTCTAAATTCAGTGTAAAAAATTTTCTGTTTCCATCCTTCAATTGACCTACAAGGATACTAACTTTTGCGTCCATAACTTTATTGGTTAATTTATTTGCCAATTTAAACATCAATCCAAAACCGTCTTTATATGGACTTATAAGTAAATTTTCAGAATAAATAATACCAATTTTAGGTTTTGAAAATCTACCATAAAAAATACCTGCTATAATCGCTAAGCCCAAAATACCCAAAAATGATTCTATCATTGTAAGAAATTGAGCGGCAAAGCCTATTGGAATAATTCCTTCGTAGCCTACAGTCGTTAACGTTTGAGCACTGAAAAAAAATGCTTCCCAAAGGATATCCATTTGATTATTAAGAGAAAGCCCTTTTAAATTTTCTATTCCAATTAATAAATACATGGAAGCAAAAATTACAGAACCTAAAAAATAGTGTACAATTACAAATGATAAAAATACTTTCCAAGATGAATGCAATAAAAAATTATACAAATTATTCATTTCTCTAAAACTAAAGCCAGTATTTTTTACATTATAGCTTCCATCTTTATTCATTAACCTACCACCTTCTATTTTGTATTTAGTACTAAAGCCCGAATTAAGATGTTCAGTTTTGTTTTGTTTGATCATTTTAATATTTTAACAACCATTTAGTGATATAATAAACGGATTAAAGCCTTAAATTCAACAACGAATCATGATGTTAAAAAAAACTAAATCCGCTTCTTTAAAAAATTAACAAATTTCATGTTGAGTATTTGAAGTTAATGAGCCTTTAGTTATTCAATTTAGTAACATATAATTGGTCTATAAAAGCTTCGTTAATCTTCTCTTTGTTCATATTTGCATCTTCATTCAAAAAATCAATGTTGAAATTATTTTTTCCCGCATCCATTTCTACAATCAAATAATTAGATAATCCCCATGTTTCCCAATTTTCTCTGATTACCGTGCTTTGCGCCCATTTTTCACCTCTTTGTGTAAGAACAAATGTACCTTTTTTGATTCCATTTACCAATAAAGACCTAATAGCACATTTGTTATCTTGAGAATTACTTCCATTTCCATTTGAATAGCGTAAGTTAATAGCGTATTTGCCTTTCTGTTTGCAGTTCCATTCAAATGAAATTTTAGTATTCTTTTCACCAGAAGTAGAAGTATAACCTTTACCTTTAAAACCTTTATATTCTGTTTCTATTCCAGTATCTACGGTATCTGTTTGGGGTTTGAAAATTACTGCACTAGTAAAATAAGATTCAGGGTATTTGCTGCTTGTAGCTTTGAGGTTAATGATAGAATTGGGTTTGAAATTATGAGTAAAATATTGATTTTCAATAGTTTTTGCATAAAACTTGCCGTCCAACCAAATTTCATATTCATCAGCTCCTATTACAGGAGACCATTCTATTTTATCGTTTTTGAGGTAGAATTGAGGCGTATTTAAAGCGAATTTTTGTTCTGAAAAAACAACTTCTTTTTCATTGCTTTGGTTTTCTAGTACAATTTTCACTTCATGTTTCCCTTTAAGATTTGAGCCAATGAAAGGCTTCTCAAGCAATTTCCCATCCAAAAAAGTTTGTTTCACTTTGTTTCCGAAACCTTCTACTACTATGTCTAGTTCTGCATTTCTGTATTTAAAACCTTTTAAAATTTTACTTGAAGCAAAATTTTGGGGAATAGTTGGTGCGAACAATATACCATTGGTTTGGAAATTTAGCCCCAAAAACACCCTATAAGTAATAGCCAAATTGCCTGCCACGCTCCAAAATTGCCTGCCAGAATTTATTACAGTACCCAAACCCCCTGTATTCAGAATCATATTTTCTCTATTGGTTAAAAACAAAGATGCTTGCCTATACAAACTAGCAATAGATGCGCTTGTTTGAGAGATTTGCCCTTCTCTGGCGGAAATCCAAGCTTGAAATGCTTCAATAAAAGGCCAATTGCTTTCATTGTGATAGGGCGCAAGGGTATTGCTTTGGGGGTATAAAGTAGGTGTTCCAAAAGGGTAATTGGGTTTATTTTTTAATATTTGTGCAGTTTGTTTGGTGTCAGACACA
>JAAFJZ010000389.1 GCA_013298205.1 Cytophagales bacterium | reverse complement strand
TTGTATATTACATTTTATATATTACATTTGCATATATTTAATGAGGTTTTATAGATTATAAAAATGAAAACAGAACATAATCCATTCATTACCAAGGGTTATATTGATGAAGAGCACTTTTGCGACCGCAAAGAAGAAACGGACAAACTCATAAAAAACATCAATAATCAAATTAATTCTACCTTATTTTCACCTAGAAAAATGGGTAAAACTGGTTTAATTCAGCATATATTTTCAAAAATTTCTCAACAAAAAGAAATAAATTGTCTATATATAGACCTATATGCCACACAAAATATTCATGATTTTACGCAATTATTAGCCAATGCTATTTTTAAAACTTTCCCAGTAAAAAAAAGTCTTGCCAATAAGTTTCTCGACACATTTAAAAATTGGCGACCAATCGTAAGTTTTGACCCACTTACAGGCGTGCCCGAATTGAGCTTCGATTTGACTTCACAGCAAATAAATAACCAAAGTATTTCACAACTGCTGAAATATTTAGAAAAATTAGATACTCCATTTGCAATTGCTTTTGACGAATTTCAACAAATAACTTTTTATCCAGAAGAAAATGTAGAGGCTATTTTAAGAAGCACCATTCAACATTTACAAAACTGCACCTTCATCTTTTCGGGAAGCCATGCTACTCTAATGCATCAAATGTTTATGAGCGTAAAACGCCCTTTCTATAATAGCACCAGCAATGTATTTTTGAATAAAATAGCTCACAACGAGTATCAAATTTTTATAAAAAACACATTTGAGAAACGAGGTTTTAGAATTTCTATCGAAGCAATAGATTTTATACTCAATTTCACTACTGGCTACACTTATCACACACAGTTCATTTGTAACCAAATATTTTCACTTGGGTACAAGAAAATAGATACCCAAACAACAATCAAAGCCATTTTAATGACTCTAGATGAGCATGATAGTAGTTTTTACCAATACAGAAATTTAATCACAAATGCGCAGTGGACTTTATTAAAAGCTCTAGCAAAAGAGGAGAAAGTCTTTATGCCTTATAGTAAGGATTTTATTCAAAAATATCAGCTTGGCACCACTGCTATGGTAAAGCGTATACTAGATTCATTACTTGAAAAAGAACTCGTTTATCATACGTCAGGCAGTGAAATATCTTTTTATTCAGTATATGATGTATTTCTGATGAGATGGCTACAGCGTTTGCCTGTATGATAAACCGAATAGGTTTTAAAGCCTTATTTTAATTATTTATAGATTGCTTTGGATGCTATCAAAATTACAGATAATGAATTCATTCATAGTTTACTTTCATTCAAACAAAATTAATCGTTTCAATTAATTATATAAGTAACTAGCTTTCTTTAGTTTGAATTTCAATAATTTTTTTGTAAATACTTTGCGTGAGGGATAGAGCGAATAGCCCGCAGTGAGGAACGAAACGAGGACTAGAAGCGATAGCCCGTCCCGATAGGGCACGCCCAAATAAACTTGTCTATAAATTGTTGTTGCTATAAACTTTAGTGTTTTTAAGCACTAGCAATTCATTTTCCCTAATGCGAGTAACTTTCTATTGCTAACCTTTTGCCTACAAACTTCCAAAGTTGCAAAAACTTTGAAAGTCTTATTTGTAAACCAAATATGCTTAAACTATTTTTGAACTACGACTTTGGCTCTTATGATGCTCAAATCTTTCATTTTTACTTTGGCAAAATAAACGCCATTGCTTACATGTGTTAAATCTACATTGCACATCTTCTGATTGCATTTCTGCTCATAAACCATATTACCTGATAAATTTTCAATTAAAATAGATGCCATTTCGCTTTCGGTTTCAAAGGCAAAAATACCTTGACTGGGGTTGGGAACTATTTTTAGATTTAATTTAATAAATGTAGATTCCAAATTTAAGCCACCTATGGTAATGGGACCCATTGGCGTAATCGTAATTTCTTGGCTCTTGCTATCGCTCGTGTAGTCAGTATAAAAAACTGTACCTGTAATTGTAATCATACCTTCCTGCAATGCTTTTAGTGATAATGTACCGTTATTTTCTGTTAGTGCAGCCATTCCTTCTGGCAAGATACTCCAGCTTGTGGTACTAATCGTCTTGCTAGGACTCGATACATCAAGTGTATAATTTTTAGTTTCTCCTTTTTCCAAACTCAAATCGCCAAGAATGCTTAAAATATCAAAGATTTGGCACTCATAGGCATACACATCAAGAAGCAATCTTTCTTTACTTTCACAGTTTTCTATTTGTTGGCTAACAAAATATGTGCTAACCAAGCCTCCAGCAGTAGCTACTGGCACAAAGCTTTTGTCTAACTTTATAGAAGAACTTGTGGAAGTATAAAAAGAAAGGTTTTCTCCTAAAGCTGTAAGTGGTCTAGCTGGAATGTTTGAGCAAATAACCAACGCAAAAATATCTAAAACTGGTGCAGGTGGGCTACTTGCAATTGTAGTTGTAATCAGTAGTCTTGCACTTTCGCAACCATTTAGGGTTTGGGAAACATAATTGTTTTGTAAACCTGCCAAACTGGTAATCGGAAGTGCATTCATATTTGAGCTTACTCCTCCAATAGAGTTTGTGTACCATTTCAAACTTGTGCCCACTGCCGTAAGGGGTTCGGGATTTGCATCTAGGCAATAAACTGAAGGATATGTAGCGTTTGAAGCTTTAACTGGCGCAATAGGCAAGCCTGTAATGGATGTAGTAAGCGTTAATCTAGGGCTTTCACAAGTATTTATGGTTTGGCTTACGTAATTGTTAAAACTGCCAACGATGCTAGTCAAAGGCAATGGGGCAGTATTTACACCTATTCCTCCAGAAGAACTTGTGTACCATTTTAGGTTTATGCCCACAGCAGATAAAGATGCTGAGGCTGCGTTTTGACAATATATTGTTGGATTGCCTATTGTAGGAATTGCCGTGGGGGCTTGGGGGAAATCTGTTATGTAAGTAGTAATCGCTAATCTTTGGCTTTCGCACGTATTTTGATTTTGAGTTACAAAATTGTATTGAATCCCCGCTACATTAGTTGCAGGTAGGGAAACGGTATTAGAGCCTATGCCTCCAATAGAATTTGTGTACCATTTTAAATTTGCTCCCGTAACCGTAAGTGCCTTGGCTGCATCTCCTGTGCAATAATAGATTTTGGATTGAGGAACTGGAGGATC
>JAAFJZ010000387.1 GCA_013298205.1 Cytophagales bacterium | reverse complement strand
CCAATAAGCTATTTGAAAATCCATTTTTAGAGCAAATTATGTAATATTCGGTTCTGAGGTCTTGGTTCCAGCTTATTAGTTTTGACTTTCTTAGCAACTCGCTATAAACTTCAATTCCTATTTTTTTTTCAGACCATTTACACTCTCCTAGTAAAATTTGCTTTGTTTCGGCATTTAGCGCACAAATATCTATTTCTTCATTTTTACCCCACCAACTACCAATTTTTAAGGGTACAAATGGGCAATAAAACGGAGTAATATTTCTGCAAATCTCTTCAAATGCTACGCTAACGTATTGATTCCATTCATTCTTTACCTTTTCCATTACAAAAGCTCGGTTATTGATTTCTAAGTAACTGGTATATTGGTATACATATTTAAACCAAAATCTAATCATCTGATCTTTAAGTACATATATACTTTTTCTGCTTTTATCTGGAAAATCCTCAGTTATGGGGACCCGTTTTTCTATGAGTTCTATATCACGCAACTGCTCTATATAAGGCATTATTTGATTGGAAGTTACATTAAAAGAAGCCGCTATATCCCCTGCTTTGGCGTTACCATTGGAAATAGCACGCAAAACCGAAAAATTCATTACTTGCTCTTTGAGCTCTTCTCCCAAAATGTAACGAGGTTCCGTATAGAAAAATGAGTCTTTTGTGAGAATTAATTTTTCTATATTTTCAAATATGTTACTTGACACGTTTAGTATTTCTAAATATTTAGGAATACCAGAAGTCATAGAATAATACTCCACTAAGGTTTTCTTAGGTGTACCCTTAGGAAAAAACTCATGTAAATGTTCAAAATTAATAGCCCCTAACTTAATGGATGCCGTTCTTCTGCCATAAAGTGGGCTCCCATACGAGAGTGTGGCTTTGTACATCATGCTGATATGGGAGCCACAAAGTACAAGCATGATATTTTTAGCTTGCAATTTGGTATCCCAAACTCTTTGTAAGATACTAGGCAGAGCTGCATTTGCCATTTCTAGAAATTGAAACTCGTCTATAATGAGTACTACTCGCTTTTCATTTGGCATTTTTTGAATTAAATATTCAAAAGCCTCGTCCCAGTGCGTGAAAGATATATTATTGAGCAAGGAGTCGTTACTCCAAGCAGAGACCATATTTTTAAATTTATTAATTTGAATGGCTTCAGCGTCTTTGTCTGAATAATAATATAGTACATTTTCTTTTTCTTTAGCGAAATGGTTTAGTAAGCTGGTTTTTCCCATTCGTCTTCTTCCATAAAGAATCATAAATGATGAGCTTGGTCTTAGATATTCAAATTCTAATTGCTCCCTTTCTCTGTTTCTATTAATGAATGTAGGTTTCATAACATTTTTTTACCCCACAAATTTACAACTTTATTTTTAATTTAAATTATTTTAATAAATTTTTTAGTATAATTTATTTTATACTAATTTTATTTAGTATAAAAATTTATGTATTAAATTTTTGTTGATAAAATATTATAATTAAATATAGGGTATCTCTAAAAACTCAACCCCGTGGCAGGGGTGTCCTCACCTGACGCTTCAACTCAACTGTTTATGGCACACATACTACCTTTTTGAAGCGTGAGAGATAGAGCAAAAAGCCCGCAAGCGAGGCACGAAGCGCGGACTTGTAGCGATAGCTCGGCCCTTGGGCACGCCCAAATCTTTTTGCTACTTCAAACTTAACCCGTTAAAATGTAAACGAAATTGATTTTTTTTAGCTTGTTTCAATAATCCTCTATAGGGCATAAGAAATTTAGTATAATTTCTGTTTTTAAAACTATTTACACTATTAAAAGCTAAAACCTAGCCACAAATAAATACTTTTCGTTTCAAAAAATAATTTAGATTTGCACCTTGTTTTAAAAATCTAAATTTGAACTAAATATTACCCTAATGGACAAACGAGTACTTAAAGTAAATCAAGCTGACGATATGATTGTAGCCCTTACTGATTTGAAAAAGGGTGAAAACATAGTTTACAACTCCGAAAGTTTTACGATGCTTGTAAATGTACCTGCCAAACATAAGTTTGCCACTCAAGATTTTAAAATCGGTGAAGAATTGAAAATGTATGGCGTTGTGGTGGGGAAAGCGACTCAAGCCATAGCAAAAGGTGAGCTCATTCATACAGAAAATCTTAAACACGCTGCCGATCCGTATCAATATAGAGGTTCTACTTTTAAATGGAATGCACCTGACACAAAAGAATGGGAAAAACGTACTTTTATGGGCTACCACAGGGCTGATGGAAGAGTAGGAACGGCTAATTACTGGCTTTTTATTCCTACTGTTTTTTGTGAAAATAGAAATCTTGACATCATTCGTGAGTCTATGCATAACGAACTAGGCTATGCAGTTTCTAAAAAATACCTTTACAAAACCAAGTCAATCGTAGAAATGTACCAAGCTGGCAGTTCTACAGAAGAAATACTTTTGGCTGATTTTAAAAGTCCTCTTGCAGGCAATGAGACTAAAAGAATATTCAAGAATATAGATGGAATTAAATTTTTGAACCATCAAGGGGGTTGTGGAGGTACGAGGCAGGATTCTTTGCTTTTGGCAAAACTTTTGGCAGCCTATGCCAATCACCCGAATGTGGCTGGAATTACACTTTTAAGTTTGGGTTGCCAGCATTTGCAGGTTGAGGTTTTTAACCAAGCTTTGAAAGAAATTAATCCTAAATTTGATAAACCGATGATTGTTTTTGAGCAACAAAAATCTCAGTCGGAAGAAGAATTGCTTACGGATGCCATCAAACAAACGTTTGTAAAATTAATAGAAGCGAATAAAATTGAGCGCAAACCTGCTCCACTTTCTAAACTTGTTGTAGGCGTGAAATGCGGAGGTTCAGATGGATTTTCAGGTATTTCTGCAAATCCTGCTGTGGGCTATACCTCAGATTTGCTAGCTGGAATCGGTGCTTCCGTGCTTTTGGCGGAGTTTCCAGAGCTTTGTGGGGCTGAGCAAGATTTGATAGATAGGGCGGTAGATGAAAAAACGGCTAGAAAATTTATAGATTTAATGGAAGATTACGAGAAGCAGGCACAAGCTGCGGGTTCGGGTTTTTTTATGAATCCTTCGCCTGGCAATATCAAGGATGGTTTGATTACAGATGCAATCAAATCTACTGGTGCAGCCAAAAAAGGAGGAACAAGTCCGGTTACA
>JAAFJZ010000388.1 GCA_013298205.1 Cytophagales bacterium | reverse complement strand
GGATACAAAACCACCTAGCAGATTGCCGGGTGATCAGCCAACTCCAAGTAACAAAAAAGCCCCTCCTGACTCAAATCTCGAATGGGCTTTTTTTGCGAGGGCTTTTTCGCTACTTGGCTAAATGTTATGTGCCGTATTTTTTTCGTTAGTCATTTCTTTTTGTCTGGTTGTCCAAAGTTAGTAAATCCGTTGCTCTTTTCAAGTCAATTTATTTACCTTGCGAAATGTCTAAAAAATATTTTGTCTGACAAAGTTGAGTTTTTAATGTTAGCTGTCGTTCTTTTTTCGTTAGTCATTTCTTCTTGTTTAGCTGTTCAAAGTTAGTAAATCCGTTGCTCTTTTCAAGTTAATTTGTTTGTCTTGTGAAATATATAAAAATATTTTGTCTGACAAAGTTGAGTTTTTGTGCTTATACGTTTTTCAATTCAAGTTTACAAGTTTTTAAAACGATTTTGTCTATAAGTTCAAATTCAGAATAGGTGGTTTTGGAAATTGTCAAATCGTTGTCTGTTAGATTTACTTTGTCTGTTGTCTGTTGTCTGTCGTCTGTCGTCTGTCGTCTGTTAGATTTACTTTGTCTGCTGTCCGTTGCCAATTTTTGCGGTGTCGTTCTAATATGGCACATAACATCTATATAAACGCAACCCTTGCGTTTATTTATTAAAACTTGCGTTTATTTCGCTTTTATCTGTTGGCTTATCCAACATGATTATATTTTCTGCAATTATTTCAGTTACATATTTTTTTACTCCGGTCTTATCTTCATACGATCGGTTTTTCAACTTCCCTTCTATATATATGTGGCTACCTTTGTTCAAATATTTACTTGCTACATCTGCCAAGTTTCGCCAAGCCACTACGCTGTGCCACTCGGTTTCTGTTTGGGCATTTCCCTCCTTGTCTTTGTACGACTCTGTGGTAGCTATCGAAAATTTGGCAACCGTTATTCCTCCCTCGAGGGTTTGGCATTCGGGGTCTTTACCCAAATTGCCTATTAAAGTTACCTTATTTAAGCCTTTCATTCGATTTATGAATAGTGCTTGTAAATATAAAAATGTTTTATCATATATCCAAATTATCAATCGGACTTTTTATTTGGTCAAATCCTTTGGTAGTTACGTGGGTATAAATTTCGGTGGTTTTACTGCTTTCGTGCCCAAGTAATGTTTGTATATAGCGCAAATCTGTACCATTTTCAAGCAAATGTGTGGCAAAACTGTGTCTAAGTGTGTGTACAGTTACTCGTTTGTGGATGCCCACTTTTGTGCATATTTCTTGAAATAATGCCTGAATACTTCTAGTAGAATATTGCCCACCGTCTTGTCCTTCAAAAAGAAATTCTTTGGGTTTGTATGTTTTAAAATACAATCTCAATAGGTCCAAAGTTTTGGAGGCAAGCAAAGTGTATCTGTCTTTTTTGCCTTTGCCGTGCACGATCCTGATTTGCTTTCTTTCTGAATCTATATCTTTGATTTTGAGATTAATAGCTTCGCTCACTCGCAATCCTGAAGAGTAAATCAAAGTCAAAATTGCTTTGTGTTTTAGATTTTCAATTCCTTTCAAAATGCGAATAACTTCTTCGGTATTGAGCACCGTTGGCAAGGCTTTTTCTTTATTAGGTCTGTTGAGCAGATATAATTTTCTTTGCCCTCCTAATACTTTTTCGTAATAAAACTTTATGGCGTTAATGGCTTGGTTTTGATATGAAGCGGAAACTTTTCGGTCGATAACTAAATATTGGCAAAAAGCAATAATTTGGGACTCATCTATTTTATCAATTTCAAGACTTGGATAATGATTGATGAGCTCTTCAAAAAGACTTCTATAGGTTTTAATTGTACTTTCACTATACCTTAATTCCATCATTTTGAGTATCATAGATTCAGGACACGTTTTATAATTTATGGTGTTACTTTCTGATTTTCGTGCTATTTTTGTTTGCTCATATTTTTCTTCCTCATACATAAAATTTAGTTTTTCGGCCGAGGCAATGGCTTTGATTTCGTCCAATAATTTATCTGAAAAAGGTATAGACCACCATTTATTTTGGCTGCTCCATGTCCAAAAAGGCATTTTTTTGATGGCAATCGTCAAGGTTTTGTTAAACCCAAAAATAAGTTTTAAACGTGCCGTTTTAGTTTTGATGCATAAAATGTCATTTTTTGAAATTTTGTGAACTGCCTCTGTGGTTTTTACTTCTATTTCATTGTGAATGGTTATTTTTGAAATTCTATCTTTGAAAAATTCTTTAATGAGTTCCAAATTATTTGGGTAATTGGGCACAACCCAAAACCGTTGCGATTTATCCCATATTGCATATCTAAATGTAAGAATAAACTTTGTATCTAACTCATTTTTAGGTAGTTTTAATATTATTTTTCTGCCCAAAACCTCTATCAAAATCGAAGACATTTGGGGTAATTCTTGGGTTTTTTCAATCGGTTTATGTTCTGTTTTTGTTTTTAAAATTTGTGTTGAATTGGTTTCAACGTTTTTTTCGGCTTTTTCTAATTCTTTGGGTTTTGTTTCAAATGTTAAATCTGGGAAAAGCAATTTTAATTTCCCAAAAGCCTCTTTTGTGTATGGAATATGCCAAGCGCTATGCGTTTTGCTCCATTTTGCTCCTTCTATTTGGCGCAATAACATGACCATTGCCTGATTGTATGGAAAATCTACTTTAATTCTTGTTTCTTCTTTATGAATGATTTTGGTAGCCTTAATCATAGCAAACTTGCGTTTATTTTAATATACGTTGTATATGCGCAGTAAATAAAGTACAAACGAATGAGTTTTTCAAGTTAAAAAATATTTCAAAGCCTTCATTCCTAGCGTGAGAGATAGAGTGAAAAGCCCACAGCGAGGACTTGTAGCGATAGCTCGGCCCTTGTGGCACGCCCAATTATTTTGTTTTGTTCTAAATTGAAGTGGTTATTATTAAAAGGGTTAAAAGTTAAATGGATTTCATAAAATGTTAGCTGGGAAATTTTTTTTACTCAAACATTTGAGAATCTATATTTAAAAATATATCCAATGCCAAAAAAATCCTTTTTGAAAACTAAATTCCAAGGTAGGTAATGGAGTTTTAAAAAATTGCAAAATATAAAATACTTTCCATCTTTTTAGGGCTGGGAAAATTTTTATAAAATTTATATCAAATGAAAAAAAAATAGAA
>JAAFJZ010000386.1 GCA_013298205.1 Cytophagales bacterium | reverse complement strand
GCGATGGAAGTTATTATGATTTCTGCTCACGGCACGATAGAACACGCAGTAGAAGCTACAAAAAAAGGAGCTTTTGATTTTATCCAAAAACCTTTAGACCTTAATCGTTTGTTGATTACGATTAGAAATGCCTTAAATACTGCCAAATTACAAAACGAAACAAGTGATTTAAAGCAGAAACTTGATAAAAATACCGATTTATTGGGTCAATCTAAACAAATTATACAGCTCAAAGAAGATATTTTAAAAATTGCCGCTACCGAAGCTAGGGTTTTGGTTACAGGACCTAATGGTTCTGGAAAAGAAATCGTAGCCAAGATGATTCATAAGTTGAGTAGCCGCTCGTCTTTGCAAATGATAGAAGTAAATTGTGCAGCCATTCCAGCTGAATTAATTGAAAGTGAGTTATTTGGACATGAAAAAGGAGCCTTTACCTCTGCGTTAAAACAAAGAATAGGAAAATTTGAGCAAGCAGACAAAAGCACGCTATTCTTAGATGAAATAGGTGATATGAGTTTGAGTGCGCAAGCAAAAGTTTTGCGGGCATTGCAAGAAAAAAAGATTACAAGAGTAGGTGGTGAAAAAGAAATTAAGGTAGATGTAAGAATCATAGCAGCTACGAATAAAGATTTGAAAACTGAAATCGCCAAGCATACTTTCCGTGAAGATTTGTACCATCGTTTAGGTGTAATTGTACTTGAAGTACCTGCTTTAGACGAAAGAAAAGAAGATATACCTATTTTGGCACAATCATTTTTAAAAGAAATAGCGAGCGAATACCAGAAAAAACCAAAGGCTATTAGCCAAGCTGGTTACGAACTTTTGGTGCAAAAAAAATGGTCGGGAAATGTGCGAGAACTAAAAAATGTGATTGAAAGATTGATTATTTTGGGTGGAGAGGTGATTTCAGAAGAAGATGTAAGTAAATATGGAATGATTTAATCGCGCATGGAAAACCTTTGGGATAGACGTGTTTTCGTAAAGCAAATGTTCACAGGCTCTATGGGCTTGTGGGCTTTGCCATATCTTAGCTTAAAAAAATCTAAAGTAATTGTGTTAGGTGGAGGAATTTCAGGTTTGCTTACTGCTTATCTTTTACAAGAAAAAGGCTTTGAGGTACAGGTTTTAGAAGCCAAGAATAAACTTGGAGGCAGAATATTAACTCATAAGACAGAATCAAGTGCCGTTATAGAATTGGGAGCAGAATGGATAGGGCGTGAGCATACATCTACGCTCGCATTATGTAGGAAGTTGGGATTAGAAATGAGTGATCATGCTTTTAAAACTTCATTATTCACTAAAAATACGCTTCAAAAACCTTCCGAATGGGATATTTCTCAAGAAGGTATAGCTAAAATTCAAACCTTCCAAAATGACTTTTTAAGCGCAACAAGAGAGCAAAGGCAAGCTTTAAACCAAATTTCTTGGATGGAATATTTAGAATCACTTCGGTTTTCGGTAGATGATTTATATTTATTATCGCTTGCAGAAAAAATGGAATATGGTACAGAAATATACAATATTTCCGCTTTACAAGCTATGCAAGTTATGGCAAATTCTCAAAATAGCGCACACGATGATTTTCGAATTACAAAAGGAAATATAACTTTGCCTGAAACTTTGGCTAATAAAATCGGGAACGAAAATATAAAACTCAATCAAAAAGTGCTTGGAATAGAAAATAAAAACAAACAAGTAACAGTAAGATGCGCTAAAAATCAGGTGTTTACAGGTGATTTCCTAGTTTGCTCCTTGCCCATTCCTGCGATTCTAAATATTAAATGGAATGGAGCTTTACCTAAAAATATTTTTCCAATTCTAGAAAATTCAAAATATGCATCAATAAGCAAATCTGCATATATTTTTGATAACAGCATCAAAAGAAATGACGACCAACAGGTTCTTACAGATTGTGAAATTGATTTAATTTACCATGCCACACAAAATCAAGACACGAAAAATAAGGTTCTGATGGCATCAAGTTCGGGTAGAAATAGTAAGCTTTGGGATTTATACAACGAATCACAAAAACAAGAAATTTTTAAGCGAATTTTACAAAACACAAAATCCAATTTTATATGGCAAAATCCATCCCAAGCTTTACATTCCAATTGGAATCAAGATGAGTTTTCAAAAGGTGCATTTATTTGCCAAGATTTTAATTTTCAAAAAGTAAATGAAATATTTTCTTGCTCCTATAACAAGATTTTCTTTGCAGGCGAGCACACAAACTCCATCATGCCCAATACAATAGAAGGAGCGATACGATCAAGTGAGAAAGTAGTAGAAATGATTACTAAATTATAGATAACAATTGATTATGAATAAGTTAAATAGAAATTGTAATTTCAACTACTCAAAGACGTCCTTCATTTTAATTGTATTTTTGGTATTATTAAATGCTTGTGAAATTAAAAAAGAGAAAAGAAGTTCTGGCAAAATTCAAACTACAGCCACCACACAAATGGTTTACGATGCCTTAAAAAACGTGTGTAAAGATAGCTGTCAATACCAGTTTTTAATGGGTCCAGGCATTGATCCACATTTATACAAAGCCAGTTTAAGAGACATCGAAAAAATAGAAAATGCAGATTTAGTTTTCTATTGTGGGCTACATTTGGAAGGCAAAATGACAGAAATCTTTAGAAATATTTCGGCTACCAAAAAGTGTATAGAAGTCGCTAATGGAATTCCCAAGCGCGAAATAATTCATTTAGGCACAGATATTTATGATCCTCATATTTGGTTTGATGTAAAACTTTGGAAATATTGTGTTTTAGAAATCTGCAAAAATTTAGAAACCTATTCACCAACAGGTAAAATTTTTTTTAGAAAAAATACGACAGAATATTTGCTAAAACTTGATAGTTTAGATATTCAAATCAAAGCCCAAATCGCAAATATTCCTCAAAATCAACGTGTGATCATTACCGCACACGATGCTTTTAATTATTTTGGAAAAGCCTATCAAATAAAAGTTCGTGGCCTTCAAGGTGTATCTACATTATCAGAATTTGGCTTAAAAGACATATCTGAACTGGTGCGCTTTATTAAAAAAAATAATATCAAAGCCATTTTTGTAGAAAGTTCTGTGCCTGAACGTAATATTGAAGCTGTAATAGAAGGCTGTAAGGCCTCAGGTCATAATTTAATAAAGGGTGGCTCGCTTTACTCAGATGCCTTGGGTG
>JAAFJZ010000385.1 GCA_013298205.1 Cytophagales bacterium | reverse complement strand
GGGATTAATGTTGCTCCCACTGCTATGCTTGATGTAAATGGAGATGCAAGAATTAGAAACCTTTCTACCTCAGGTGCTGTTTTTGCAGACAATACTGGCAAATTGTTTGTGAGTGCTGGGTCAGGGGCCAATCCATGGACGGTAAATGGAACAAATATATTTCAACAAAATTTATCCTATAAAGTCGGGATTGGCTTAGTGCCTAATGCGAGTGGGCAGCTCCAAATCAGTGACCCAGCTAATAGTGCAGGGCAGTTTAGATTATTTGCTGGTCCTACAGGTACTGGTGAAACAGGTAGTGATGGATTTTTACTTAATATAAATGGAGGAACAGGAGATGTATCCCTTCAAAATTACGAAGCGACAGGAAGATTAACATTGGGTAGTGGTGGCAGTAGCATTCGAGCAACTATGCTACCAAGTGGATTTCTAGGATTAAAAGATTTTACCTCAACACCAGCAAATAGACTTTCTGTTGATGGAAGTGTTTCGATTGGAACGAATTATTATGCTACTGTTGCTCCCACAAATGGTTTAATTGTGGAAGGGAATGTAGGTATAGGTACCAGTTCGCCAAGCACTAAATTGGATGTCGTGGGTGATGTAAAGATAGGTAATGGGCTTAATTCTAGTAATTTTGGTAATGATGGGAGCCTTATAATGACAGGATCAGCAAATTATAAAGTAGGTTATGGTAAAAATATTTTTGAATATAGTGGAAATAACTCTCTCAAAATGACACTTGAAATATCGGGAGGTTATTGTTTTTGGCAAGCCAATAACCCAGTGAAGTTACTAAGCATCGACCAATTTAATGGAGAAACCCGAATTCTAAATCTTTCCACCTCAGGGGTAATATTTGCTGATAACACAGGTAAACTTTTTACTTCTACCAGCTCAGGAGCTAATGCTTGGACAATTAATGGGACAAATGTGCAAACCACCAATAATACGCATAATGTAAATATTATCACTTCTTCTGGAGCTTATATGATTAATAATATACCTGCCATAAGAAGTAATCCAAATAGTGTTTTTTTAGGAAATTCAACAGGACTTTTAGGTGATAATAATTTATTTTTTGGAGTAAATTCAGGAAATACGATTTCTACAGGCGCAAATAATGTTTTTTTAGGGTTAAATTCAGGCAAAAACTTTAGTACTGGAGGAAACAATATTTCTATTGGGAATGGTGCTGGTAGTAGTGTTGGAACTTTTTCTAATACTATTACCTTAGGACAAGGAGCTTCTGCAAATTCTAATGGACAAATGATAATATCTACAAATATAACTGGTGTAGGTTTAAATACTGGCACACCAAAAAATTTACTTGATGTTAAAGGTAGTGTAGCCATAGGTGCTACTTATGCAGGTGTTTCAAATGCTCCAATTAATGGGTTGATAGTAGAAGGAAATGTAGGGATAGGCACAAATAATCCATTTACCGCACTTGATGTAAGAGGCACTACGGCTCTTAATGAATCTGTTTTTAGATTTGGAATTCAAGATTCCCCCAATGATCATATTACTTTGTGGAATGGAATTGGAACTGCCGCTATGTTCCAGCCTTTGTTTGAAACTAACGTTGAATCTAATTCATTTAATGGAATGACATTTAGAACACAATTACTTCCTGGAGTTGATGTTGGAGGTAGTCCAGTTACAAATTTTGATGTAAAAAGAAATAACTCCGCCCCAATTAGTACTCGTCCTTTATTTGCGTGGTCAAATAATGGTAATAATGAGTTACTTATGGATGCATCTGGTGATTTAAGAACCATAAATAATAATATTTATTTTAAAAACCCTGGAGACTTTAATCACGGCATTGGCTGGTATGGTACAGGTAAATTATTCAATTCAGTTAATATTGATGGACCTGTTTTGTTTGGTTATGGAGGTGGAGCTTTGGGTTTGATGGATAATGCTAGTTCTTTAAGTAATGCTGCTTTAACATGGGTAAGAAATGGAACTACAAACGGTGCTAATGTAGGTATTGGCACAACTGTGCCAGGTACAGCTCTCGATGTGAATGGCGCACTATCTCTAAGAGCTAGTTTAACTAATACGGCTCTAGTAGGTGCAGGGACTATTCCCATAACAGCTAATCCATCATATTCTTATATAAAAATTACCGCTGCAGGTGCCATTACTCTCAATGCCACCACATCTATTGCCGATGGTTTGGTAATAGGTCAAATTCTCATTTTAGAAAATATTGGAGCATCTAATATTATTATTAATGATGCAACAAATGTTCAATTAAATGGCGGAGCAGCTTATACGATAGGAGCTGCAGACACATTGATGGTGATTTGGAATGGAACCGACTGGATAGAAATAAGTCGGATCAATAATTAGCCTTAATTTGGGATTTTTAAACTTCACAAATAAAGATACAATTTCAGAATATCTAGTATTATTATCAGATGGAAATGGTGAAATCATTGCCACTAATCCCGTATTTGAGGAGAATTTTATATAAAAAAAATAGTTGTTCGATTCTACCGAGTTACGATTACCTAATAGGCATCTTGCCTGTAAAAAGCCCCCAACTTACAGAAAGGGGCTTTTTATTTATTTATATTTTGGGTTTTTCTTTATGCAGACTTACCAAGTTTTCAAAACTTGGTAAGTCTAAACCCTATCACAGCACATCATTACCGATGGCACTGTTAAAAGCGATGCCATCGGTAAAAATAAAATTAATTCATTCAACTTGTTGAAAATATATTCTCTTTATGATTATATTTGTTTTATAGAAATAAAATTTGTAAATTATAAAATGCCAAAAGAATGTAATTATTTTCAAAAACTATTTGTTACTAATTTACTAATTTATGAAAACACAAGTAATACAAGGTTATAACGGAATACCTGCTGGTGTTTTTATACCGATTGAAGATTGGGAAAACATCAAAAAACATTATCCAAATATAGAAAATGTGGGTCAAGAATTACCTCTATGGCAAAAAGATATTTTAGAAATTCGGTTGTTAGATGTATCCAATCCAGAAAAAACCGAATCTATAAGTGAGCTTTTTAACGTCTTAGATACGGATGATAATTGAGAGCTATACTGTAATAAACCACAAAGAAGTCAAAAATGATGTTTTGAGTGCTAAAGAATGGCATAAAAGAAAATCAAACGGACTTGAAAAACACCTTGCAAATGAAATTAAAAAAACATTAGCACAGATTATTAAAAACC
>JAAFJZ010000383.1 GCA_013298205.1 Cytophagales bacterium | reverse complement strand
TTGGTCTTCTTTTCTCCATTTTGGCTTTCAATTTTCCACCTTGTATTCTTTGAATACACATAGAACATTTTTCCATAACTCCTCTTGCCCTTACAGTTACATCTGGATTTAATACCATTCTACCTAGGCTACTTTGAGACGGATTTACATCTTTGAAATCTTTGTTGCTATAATAGCTGAACCAGTTAAATCTTCTTACTTTATAAGGACAGTTGTTTGCACAATATCTTGTACCAATGCATCTATTATAAGTCATTTGATTTAAACCTTCTGTGCTATGTGTTGTAGCCAATACTGGACATACAGACTCACAAGGAGCATTGTTGCAATGCTGACACATCATAGGTTGGAATACAACTCTAGGATTTTCAGATGGCTCTTCTCTTTGTTTATCCATCAAACCAGCGATACTTTTATCATCTTGGTTTAATGCATCTGAAGTGTAATATCTATCAATTCTTATCCAATGCATCTCACGGCTACGCATAACTTCTGCTTTGCCTACTACGGGTACATTGTTTTCTGCTTGACAAGAAACTACGCAAGCCCCACAACCAAAGCAAGTATTTAAGTCAATGACCATTCCCCACGCATGGTTTTTGCGTTCCCAATTTGCATTTTTCCAAATTGACATTTTTGCAGGGTTTACATCTCCCTCTGGAGTTTTGATAACAGGTTTGTATCTACCTGCACTTTGGTCTTTTTTGTAATTTTTAAGGATTGTTTCTTGAACAACTGGTCTTCCCATTATAGTAGAATGGGTTTGAGTTTGCGCAATATCTTTTTTCTCGCCAGTAATTACAAAATCTTTTATAATTCCTGAGTTTGAAAACGAACCAGAGAAATTAAGCAATGAAGCAACATTTTTCCCTACATTATTTCCTGCAACCCCAACTTTTTCTCTTCCATAGCCTAAAGCTATAGATAATGTTCCTTTAGCTTGACCTGGTTGAACGAGTATAGGTAGTTCAATTTTAGTTGTCCCTACTGTAATCGCTACTACATCACCTTTTTCTAATCCTTTTTCTTTTGCTAAAGAAAGTGGAATTGCTAAATAATTATCCCAACAAGCTTTAGAGATTGGATCTGGGATTTCTTGTAACCAAGGACTATTTCCTTGTTCACCTGCACCTAAAGATGGTTTTTGGTAAACAATATACTCCATTCCAGCATTTGAAGCTGTATTTTTAATACTCGTTACATCAAAGCTAAACGCTAATTGCGAAGATGATGCTTCTAATGTAGGCTCGAAAATACCATCATGTAATGATCTTTGCCAAAATTCTGTAAATCCAAGGAATTTACTTTGTTTGCTAAAGTAATTTGTATTCCATGAATCTTGTAGTAGTGAAAAGTAATCCGTGCTACCACCTACCCATTTGTAAATTATTTCTTCTTTCTGTCTAGTTTTGTATAAAGGAGAAATAACGGGCTGAGATAAGCTATATTTACCTTTCACAGGTTCTGCATCTGACCATGACTCCAAATAATGATGTGTAGGACACACATATTTCACCAAAGATGAAGTTTCTTCTAATCTATCTGAAATAGAAATAGAAAGTTTCATTTGTTTGATTGCCTTTTTTAATTCCTCATATTGTGGATAGGTATGACAAGGATTTGAATTTAAGAAAATTACAGCTCCTGCATTTCCAGCAATGATGTTGTCAAAGCTTTCTTTTACCAGCACATCATTCGATTGGCTGATTAAAAGTGGTTGGGTTAAGTCTATTGTATTACCATAGTTTCCTAACATATTATTTATAGCATTAACTATAATTTGTGAATTAGGGTCATTGGAATCTGAAATTACGATTGATTTACCTTGTGATTGAATTAAGTCATTAGCGGCTTCTTTTAAATTTGAATAAGCAAGAGAAGAACCTCCTCCTATACTTGGTCTTCCAAGTGAAGAAGCTACTTCATCGTGAAGTCTAATGATAAAGTCTAGGTATTGAGAAGGTTTAATTGAAGTACGGTAGTCCGCATTTGCACCCGAAAGAGACATTCTCGTCTCAAACTGATAATGTTTTGACATAGCCGTTTTTTCAGCTGAAACTCTCCTGGTTTTAGCATATTGTTTAGCATAAGTGCTACTTAATAGCCATGTAGATAAAAAGTCGGCACCGATACTAACTACAGTTGTTACTTTTGAGAAATCATAAGTAGGAATACTGTAAGTTCCAAATGTAGATTCATTTGCTTTTGAAATTCCGTAATAGGAAATCGGGTCATATTGAACCCATTTCGTATTTACATATTTTGCTACAAATTGTTCAATAATTGGTTTGAAACTCGGACTATAAACAGTTGGTGTAACTAAGTAAATTGGTTTTCCTGTATTTGAAACCTCAAGTAAAGCTGCTGTAATTTGATTATCAACTTCTTGCCACGTTACATTTTTTCCATCTACTTTAGGGCCTCTTAGTCTTTCAGAATCATATAATGAAAGTACGGAAGCTTGCGCACGAATACCGATGCTACCATTTGTAACAGAAGATAGTTTATTCCCCTCTATTTTGATTGGACGCCCTTCTCTGCTTTTAACAACTATACTTGCATATTCTCCATCTTGAGCATAGGTTGAAGCATAATAGTTGGCTATAGAAGGATCTATGTCTTCTGGTTTGTTTAAATAAGGAATAGCTTTTCTGATAGGAGCTTCACAAGCAGCAAGTGATGCAGCTGCAACTCCAAAACCTAACATTTTGAGAAAATCTCTTCTGTAGGTGTTTTGATCATCTAGTGAAAATTCATCTCTTTTGAATCCACTAAATTGAGGTGAGGAAGCAAATTCATTTTTCGTTGAGTCAATGAATTCCGGCTCTTGATTAAGCTCCTCTATACCTCTCCAGTATTTTAAATTATTATTTTCTGACAATTCCATGTTGGAAAGTTACTTGATTATCTGAGATAAAAAACTATTTATTTTATTAATTTAGTAATGGCATTTTGAACATTCCAATCCACCAATATCTACTACTTTCATAGGTTCTTTGCTGTATTTTTTATGAAGTGATACCAATTTATCATAGTATGCATTTCCTTCTGTTTTTACAGCCGTTTCTCTGTGGCAATTGATACACCAGCCCATTGTAAGTGGAGAATATTGTTGAACTACTTCCATAGTTTCAATTTGACCATGACAATTTTGACAAGCTAAACCAGCTACATTGGTATGAGTTGCGTGATTGAATACTGCATGGTCAGGTAAGTTATGAATTCTGACCCATTCAATAG
>JAAFJZ010000382.1 GCA_013298205.1 Cytophagales bacterium | reverse complement strand
ACGTGGCGAAAAGGCTAAAATCTCTAATTGCGAGTCAAATTCGGAAGGCAAATCCTTGGCACTGTGTACTGCCATATCAATCTCGCCTTTTTTTAAAGCAGTTTCCAGTTCTTCGGTAAAAACACCTTTGCTTCCTATTTTATGAAGACTTTTATCTAAAATTTTATCGCCTTTGGTTTCTATTATACAAATTTTGCTTTCTAAACCTGAAACCAACAATTTTTCTTTAACCCATTGTGCTTGCCAAAGCGCAAGCTGGCTGCCTCTTGTACCTATTTTTATCAATTTCTTTTTTTATTGCAAAATTAGTACTTTATCAAAACACATTTAAGCAATATGAACAGATTTTATTTTACTAAAATCTCTTTAGTTATAAGAATTTTTTCAAATAATAAATACACATATTTGGAATAATTCATAAATCTAGCGAATAGGATTTTTGCTTTAAAACGAAAATTATGAATAGATTTTTTTTGCAATTTTGTAATAAAGTTTAAAATCAATTTTCGTTCAAATTTCTAATGTCTAATAAAGTTGATTGATTTACTAATGACAAAAAGGGGAAGATTATAAAATTTATAAATAAAAAAGCTTCAAATATTTCTAAATGAAGCTTTCATGTGCTGATAATCAGAAACTTAAACCTTAAATTGTGATCCCGATTGGATTCGAACCAATGACCTACTGCTTAGAAGGCAGTTGCTCTATCCAACTGAGCTACGGAATCAAAATAAATCAGGGTGCGAATTAACACTTTTTTTTAAAATCTTGCAAATATTTACTTAAAAAACATTTTTATACTTAATGTATAATTTAAGAAATTATACATTAAGTATTACCAAAAAAATTGGGTACAGATAAATAATTAGATTGAACTAAATTTTATAGATTTTTTTAAATTTCAACTAATTTACTTTACTATACTCATTTTCAATTCTTCCGCTTTTTTTCTTCCTGCTTTGTAGTTTGGGTCTAAAGCAATTGCTTTATCAAGATAAAACAACGCTTGTTTTCTGAATTTTTTACTTGGATGTTGGTTTGCCCAAGCCCAATAAGTAAAACTCATAATTTTAGCATTCGCATAACTATCATTTTTCTCTTGTTTTAAAATAATAGATTGAAAATCATTTTTAGCAGCTTTCTTTTTGAAGACAAAAATCCAAGGCAAATTTTCGGCAACACTTCCTCTCAAAAATTCGGGCAAATAACTCACGCTTTCATACTTTTTTACTGCATCGCTAAATAAGTCGAATGCTTGACTCAAAAAACTCAATTTTTGGGTTTCGGCACCTACAAGAGAGACCGATGAAGCTCGATATGAAGCTATAAATGGCATAAAGTTTTGATCAATTTGCTCATTTTTACTAAGTTCTGTCAATATATCATAGCTTTTTTGGGCATATCCTTTGTAATTTGATTTTGAAAGGAATGTGAAATTCAAAGCCGTTTCATGGTAAATTATTCCCAACCTAATTTTATTTAATTCAGAAGGATTCGTATGATAATTTTGCTCAACTTCCTCTAATTTGTTTTTGACTTCGTTTGTATCTGTGAGTTCCATCAAATCGCCTAATTGATGCTCAATGGCTTTGATTTTTGAATATTCGATATTTTGGGCTTGAGATGTAGAAGTAAGTAACGAAAACGTTAAGCTCATACATAAATTAATTGTTTTGTATTTCATCTTTTTAATTGTTTAAATGAGATACAAAAGTGCGGAGTTTGAATACCTAAAATGCTTAACTTAAGTTAAGACTTTTGCTTATGAAAAATTCGATTTCTGATTCTACTTAAACTTTCTGGACTTATGCCCAAAAAATTAGCTATGTATTTTTGGGGAATGCGCTGAAACAAATCGGGCTGCGAATCAATGAGGTTTTCGAACCGTTCTTCAGGCTTGTCTGCTGAAAGCGACATAGCAATTCCGGTTGCTCGTTGGGCTACTTTTTCTGCCATAAGCCTTCCAAATGTTTCGTATTTTGGGCAAGATTCGTATAGTTTGAGCAGATTGGGTTTAGTAATAAAAAACAATTGACTTTCTTCTAGTGCTTGCAGGTTCATTTTGCAAACTGTACCATTACTAAAACTCTGAAAATCAGTTACCCACGCATTTTCAAAAGCTAAATCACAGGTTTTTTCAATGCCATCTTTGGTATGAAAAAAACGAATACTACCTTTTTCTATAAATGCCAAAAAGTTGCAAATCGTATTTTCTTTCAACAAAAACTCCTTTTTATTAACTGTTTTTGTTTCAAAAAACTTGTCAATCAATTGTAATTCACTTTCGGAAAGATGAACAAATTGTTGACAATATTTTTTGAGGGTTTCGTACATCGTATTTTTACTACATGAAAGGTAATAAAAAAAATTAGTAATTTAAGACTAATTCATTTTTGATAATTTTCTCCTAGCAACTTTTATACTATCAGATGCTTTTGTTAAGCTGGGATCAATTTCCAATGTTTTGTTATAATCAACAATAGCTTCTTCATATTTACCTAGAAAAAGTTTTGAATTTGCCCTATGTAGATATGCTAATGCGAAGGTTGAATCAATTTCTATTGTTTTTGAAAAATCTACTATTGCATTTTCTTTATCCCCAAGATCAGTTTTAATTAACCCACGGTTAAACAATGCATATTTAAAATTTGGATCAATTTCTAAGCACTTGTTAAACTCAGTTAACGCTTCTCTGTATTCGTTTAATTTAACTTTAATTACACCTTTAGCGTAATATCCTTCATCGTAATTTGGGTCTATACTAATAGCTTGAGAAAAGTCTAACATTGCTTCACTAAAATTACCTAACTCGAAATACGCTTTCCCTCTTCCAGAAAACCCCATCATATCGCTAGGGTCAATTTTTATTGCTTTTGTATAATCCTCAATTGCTTCTTTGTAGTTACTAAAAACACACTTTGCATCTCCTCTATTTACATAGGCTAAAGCGAAACTCGAATCAATTTGTATTGCTTTACTAAAATCTAATAACGCCTCTTCGTCTTTACTTAATTCAGATTCTGCTCTGCCTCTATTATTATACGCGTATTTATCATTCGAATCGATTTCTAACGCTTTGTTATAATCTTTAATTGCATCCTCATATTTATCTAAATAATAAAACATTACGCCTCTATTTATGTAAGCATCCTTATAATTTGGATTAATTTCTATTGCTTTATTATAATCTTTTAATGCAATTTCGTATTTATTTATTTTTTCGTTTGCAAGAGCTCTACTAAAATATAATTCTTCATATTGGGGC